>NZ_JBHWIQ010000013.1:108713-244842 GCF_042732055.1 Streptomyces sp. NPDC059816 | reverse complement strand
CCGCCGCCCCCGGGCGGCGCACCCCCCCCGGGGGGCCCCCCCCGGCGGCCGGGCTCGTCCCGGGTCGGTCAGGAGAGGGCGCGGGTGATCTGCATCGACGCCTTCTTCGCCTCGTTCGCCGGGTTGCCCCCGGTGAGCACGGCCGACATGTACGTCTTGATGGGGTTGTTCAACTCGACGCTCGCCCAGTTGGGCGAGTTGGGCGTGGCCCGGCCGCGTACGGCGCCCTCGGCCATGGCGGCGACGCCGGGATCGCCCGCGACGACCCGGGCCAGGGTGGTCTTGTTGGGCACGTAGTCCATCGTGCGGGCGAGGTCCGTCTGCCACTTCTCGCCGGCGAGGGCCTGGATGAGGGCGACGGCTGCCCGGCGGTCCTTGGTGCGCTCGGGGACGACGAGGACGGAGCCACCGGTGAACACGGCGCCCTTCCGGCTCGCGGTCTTCCCCGGAATGGCGAAGTAACCGAGCTTGTCCGCCATGTCCGGGTTCGCCTGCTCGATGGCACGGGCCTGGCCGGGCACCGCGACGATCTGTGCGATGTTGCCCTTGGCGAACTCCTTCGACTGCGGCGGGTGCTCCTCGTCGGCCCGCTTGGGGCCCTTGCCGAGCGCCTGCAAATCGGCGTAGAAGTCCATGGCGCGCAGCGCGGCGGGGGAATCGAGCGCGCCTTCCCAACTGCCGGAGCTGTCCGTGGCGAGTTCGCCGCCCTCGTCCCAGACGAAGCCGGAGAACGCGTACCAGTCCTGGCCCGCGAGGTAGATCCCCTGGACGTTCCCGCTGTTGAGGGTCCGGGTGATGTCGAGCCACTCGTCGCGGGTCTCGGGGACCTTCTTGATGCCCGCGTCGTCCCAGAGTTCCTTGTTGTAGATGACGACCCGGTTCGCCGCGTACCACGGAATGCCGTACTGGCGGTTGTTGAAGCGCCCGGGCTCGGCGAGACCGGGCAGCCAGTCGTCCATGCCGAGGTCGCGGGCGGACTCCAGGGTCAGTTCGAGCAGTCCGCCCTTGTCGACGTACTGGGCGACATGGGTGTTGCCCACCTCGATGACGTCCGGGGCGGGCGTCTTGCCCTGGAGGACGTCGGTGACCTTCTCGCCGATGCCGGTCCAAGGCTGGATCTGGACGTCCAGCTTGATGTCACCGTGCTCTTCCCCGAACCACTTGGTGAAGCGCTGGATGAAGTCCTCGGAGGCGCTGTCCTTCATCAACCACAAGGTCAACTTGCGGTCACCGGAATCCTGGCCCGGGAGGGCGCCGCATCCGGTGGCAAGTGCGGCGGTGGAGCCCAGGGCTAGTGAGAGGACGGTCCGGCGGCGGGGCATCACGTGAGTCGCTTTCTTCCAACAGCAAGGGGAACTTGAACCCGAGTGTGGGGGAAGAGCGTCAGGCTCAATACGGGTGGGCTCGAAGTCTGGTATGCGTCAAGACGCAGGTCAAGAGGCTGAGTGAGGTCTGTGAGTTTACCGTGAAGGGTGACGTCATCATGAGGCGGAGAGGAGATCGAGCATGTCCGACCACACGTACCGCGTCACCGAGATCGTCGGCACCTCACCCGAGAGTCTGGACCAAGCGATCCGGAACGGCATCGGCCGGGCCTCACGCACCCTGCGGAACCTGGACTGGTTCGAGGTCACGCAGGTCCGGGGCCAGATCCAGGACGGTGAGGTGCAGCACTTCCAGGTGGGACTGAAAGTCGGATTCCGTATCGAAGAGTGATCGCGGGCCCCTCCGCGGGGCCTCCGGCGCCTCCCGCACGGCGACCGGAGCGCCCCGACGGGCCCGCGGGGAACGGCCGGGAATGAGGGAAGTCTCACGTCCGTACAACCGTTCCCGGGCCCCTCGCCACGGGCTCGGGCGGCCCGTCAGGTGCGTCCGGCACGACCCTGCGCGTCCGTCAGGGTCGCCGAGGGGGCGACCCAGTCGGCGTGGACCACCCGGACGCCGGCCCGTCGGTCGTCGGCGCAGACGAGCAGGTCGTCGTCGACGAGCATCCGGATGCGGCGGGTGGCGGAGAGCTTCCTCAGCACGGCCAGCTTGGTGCGACGGGCCGGCCGGCGGTCGTCGTTGCGGCGCATCAGCAACCGCCCGGCCGGCAACCCCTGCGCGGCGATCCAGCCGACGGTGTCCTGGCGGCACCGTTCGGGCCGTCCGGTGAGGTACAGCACCTCGCAGGTCGCAGCGGTGCGCAGGACCAGCGCCACGCCCTCGGTCAGCGGCGGATCGTCCGGGGCCGCCGCGAAGAAGGCGTCCCAGTCGGACGGGTTCCGCTCCAGGAAGTGCTGCCGGTGTCCGGTGTCCGCGAGCGTGCCGTCGAGGTCGAAGACGGCCAGGGGCTTGAGGTTCTGGGGCATGCACCCAGCCTAGGGACCGTCCCGCCGCGGCACCGGGGCGACCGGACGTCAGGTCAGGCCGGTCAGATCAGGCCGGTCAGGTCATCAGGCTGGCTGCGATCTCGCGGGCCCACCGCAGCGGCTCGGCACTGCGCTCGCGGACGACGGTGACCGTCGCCCCGTCCATCAGCAGGACGAACCGCCCGGCCAGGGCCGCGGGTTGCGACTGCCCGGCATCGGCGAGCAGTTCGGCGAAGAAGTCCGTGACGGCCCGCTTGTGGGCGACGGCGAGCCGGTGCACCGGGTCGTCCGCGTCCGCGCACTCGATCATGGCGTTGACGAAGGCGCAGCCGCGGAACTCGCCCCGTTCGACATCCGCCGCGAGCACGTCGAAGACGGCCAGCGGGTCTCGCCCGAGGGCATCGCCCCCCTCAGCCAGCCAGCGGCGCCAGCGACGGTCGCGCTCCGCGAGGACGGCCACGACCAGGTCGTCCTCGCTCGCGAAGTGCCGGTAGAAGGAAGCCCGTCCGACGCCCGATTCGACCAGGAGCCGTTCCACTCCGACGGCCCGGACGCCCTCGGCGAGGAAGAGTGCGTCCGCGGTGTCCACGAGCCGCCTGCGCGCATGGGTGGCCATGGGTCCACGGTAGTCGCGCTTGACGCCAGACGGAACCGATCGGTACCGTCCATTTCCTTGAACGGTACCGGTCGGTTCCGTTGAAGGAGGGGGGACACCGTGCCGACCGCGCCGTCAGGTCCGCGGCGCCCGGCTCGGCACCCGCGGTCGTCCGCCCCATCGGTGCACGACCTACGACGGGACGCCCATGGACAGTGACCTCCACGACGACGCCCGGCCCCCGACGCCGGCCCCGGTGAAACCGAGTTCGACGGACGCACCGCCCCCGCCGCACGGGGCGCGCGGCAGCGTTCTCGTCCTGGGCTTCGCCACCTTCGCCATCGGCACCGACGAGTTCGTCCTCGCCGGCGTCCTCCCCGAGCTCGGGCGGGACCTCGACGTCTCGGTCACCACCGCCGGCCAGGTGGTGACCGTCTTCGCCCTGACCTGTGCCGTGCTCGCACCGGTCCTGGCGACCCTGACCGCCCGCCGCGCCCGGCGGGCGATCCTGTTGGTGGCGATCACCGTGTACCTGGTGGGGAACGTGGCCACCGCCCTCGCCCCCACCTTCGCGACGGTCCTGGCGGCGCAGATGGTGGCGGCGGCCGGTGCCGGGCTCTTCGTACCGACCGCGGCCGTCACGGCCGCCTCGCTGGTCGCCCCCGAGCGTCGCGGTCGTGCCATCGCGGCGGTGACCACGGGCTTCACCGCCGCCACCGCGCTCGGTGCCCCGATCGGCACCGCGCTGGGCGGCTGGCTGGGCTGGCGGTCCACGATGTGGTTCGTGGCGGCGCTGGCCGTACTGGGCCTGCTCGGGGTCCGGCTGTGGGTGCCGGCCCGGGTGGCGGCCCCGGCACCGGAGGGCCTGCGGGAGCGGCTCGCCCCGCTGCGCGACCGCCGGGTGCTGGCCATCCTGGCGACCACCCTGGCCGGGTTCACCGCCGTGTACCTCCCGTACACCTACATCGCGGTCGTCTTCGAACCCGCGACCGGCGGCAGCGGCGACCGGCTCGCCGTGCTGATGTTCACCCTCGGGGTCATCGGCACTCTCGGCAACCTCGCCGCGGGGGCGCTCGCCGACCGGATCGGCGGACGCGCGGTGGTGGCGCTCGCCCTGCTGTGGATGACCGGCAGTCTGCTCCTGATCCCGCTCGCCACGGGCACGTTCACGGCCGCACTGCCGATGATCGTCGTCTACGGGATCGGCGCGTTCGCCATCACCTCACCGCAGCAGCACCGGCTGATCACCCTCGACCCGGGGGCCGCGTCCGTGCTCGTCTCGCTGAACGCCGCCGTCCTGTACCTGGCGATCTCGCTGTCCGGGGCCGTCGGCGCGGTCGGCATCAGTTGGGCGGGAGCACCCGCGGTGCCCCTGATCGCGGCCGGACTGGCAGTCGTCGCCCTGCTGTTCTCCGAGTGGGGACACCGGCTGTCCCGCACCGCCGTGCCCCGCTGACGACCGGTCCGCACGCACCGGGGCCGCGGGAATCTTCCGACGGCCCCGGTGTTGAAGCGGAGGTGAGTTCCCTACTGGAGTCCGTCCGCTTCTCCGTCCTCGACCGTTCGCGCACCCGGGAGGGCCACGACGGCCCAGAGGCGTTGCGGGACACCGTCGACTTCGCCCGGGAGGCCGAAGGGCTCGGGTACCACCGCTTCTGGGTGTCCGAGCACCACTCGGTGCCCGGGGTCGCGGGATCCGCGCCGACCGTGCTCGCCGCGGCGGTCGCCGCCGCGACCCGGTCCATCCGGGTCGGTACCGGAGGGGTCATGCTCCCCAACCACCGACCGCTCGTCGTCGCGGAACAGTTCGGCGTGCTGGAGTCCCTCTTCCCCGGGCGGATCGACATGGGCCTCGGCCGCTCGGTCGGCTTCACGGACGGCGTCCGCAAGGCCCTGGGCCGGGACAAGGAGGACGCCTCTTCCACCGACTTCGCCGACCAGGTCACGGAGTTGCTCGGCTGGTTCGAGGGCACGTCACCGACCGGCGTCCACGCGCGCCCCGCCGAAGGACTGCGGGTGCCGCCGTTCCTGCTCGCCCTGGGCGAGGGCGCGGACATCGCCGCCGCCGCGGGGCTGCCGCTGGTGATCGGTGACCTCCGCGGTCGGGACAAGATGCTCAGGGGCGTCGAGCGGTACCGCGCGGCGTTCCGTCCCTCCCACTGGGCCAGCGAACCGTACGTCGTCGTCTCCGGCGCGGTCGCGGTGGCCGCGACGCAGGAGCGGGCGCGCAGGCTGCTGCTCCCGGAGGCGTGGGCGATGGCCCGGGCCCGGACGCACGGTGCCTTCCCGCCGCTGGCCCCCGCCGCACGGATCGAGGCGCTGGAGATGACGCGGCGCGAGCGCGGCTACTTCGAGGCGGGGCTCACCGGTCAGGTGCACGGCACCGAGGAGCAGGTCGCGGCCGAACTCGAAGCCGTGGTCAAGGAGAGCGGCGCCCAGGAGGTCCTGGTGACGACGAGCACCCACGACCGGGAGGCGATGTACGACTCCTACCGACGACTGGCCCGGGTGGCGGGACTGCGCGGAGCCTAGGATGGTGGGGTTTGCCGCCCCCGGTGACCCGGACGGGCACCGGCCCCGGGCGGGTGTCGGCCCCCGTACGGAGCACGTCGATGTCCTCGTTCCCTTCCCACGACCCGTACGTCCGGGTGCGCGGTGCCCGTGAGCACAACCTCCGGGGGGTGGACGTCGACATCCCCCGTGACGCACTGGTGGCGTTCACCGGTGTGTCGGGGTCGGGGAAGTCGTCCCTGGCCTTCGGCACGGTGTTCGCCGAGGCGCAGCGCCGGTACTTCGAGTCGGTCGCGCCGTACGCGCGGCGGCTCATCCACCAGGTCGGGGCGCCGAAGGTGGCGGAGATCACCGGGCTGCCGCCGGCGGTCTCCCTCCAACAGCGGCGCTCCACCCCCACCGCACGCTCCTCGGTGGGCACGGTGACGACCCTGTCGAACTCCCTGCGGATGCTGTTCTCCCGCGCCGGAACGTACCCGCCGGGTGCGCAGTCGCTCGACTCGGACGCCTTCTCCCCGAACACGGCCGCCGGCGCGTGCCCGGCGTGCCACGGTCTGGGCCGGGTCCACCACACCACTGAGGCCCTGCTCGTCCCCGATCCGTCGCTGTCGATCCGGGAGGGGGCCGTCGCCGCCTGGCCCGGCGCCTGGCAGGGCAAGAACCTCCGGGACGTGCTGGACGCCCTCGGGTACGACGTCGACCGACCCTGGCGGGAGCTGCCGCCGGCCGAACGGGAGTGGATCCTCTTCACAGACGAGCAGCCCGTCGTGACCGTGCACCCGGTCCGGGAGGCGGACCGCATCCAACGGCCCTACCAGGGCACGTACACGAGCGCCCGGCGCCATGTGCTCAAGACCTTCTCGGACTCGAAGAGCGCGACCCTGCGGGCGCGGGCGGAGCGGTTCCTCACCAGTGTTCCCTGTGCGGTGTGCGACGGCCGGCGGCTGCGCGCCGAGGCGTTGGCGGTGACGTTCGCGGGGCGGGACATCGCGGAGTTGGCGGCGCTGCCCCTCGCCGAGCTCGCCCGGACCCTGGGCGCGCACGGCGACGACTCGCCCACCGCCCGGGTCCTCACCGACGACCTGCTGTCGCGGATCGCCCCGGTGACGGAGCTGGGGCTCGGCTATCTGAGCCTTGACCGGACTGCGCCGGGCCTGTCGGCCGGGGAGCTCCAGCGGCTGCGGCTGGCGACCCAACTGCGCTCGGGACTGTTCGGTGTGGTCTACGTGCTCGACGAGCCGTCGGCCGGACTCCATCCGGCGGACACCAGGGCGCTGCTCGGGGTGCTCGACCGGTTGCGGGCCGCGGGCAACTCGGTGTTCGTGGTGGAGCACCACCTCGATGTGGTCCGGCACGCGGACTGGCTCGTGGAGGTGGGGCCGGGCGCCGGTGAACACGGGGGCCGGGTCCTGCACAGCGGGCCGGTGGCGGACCTCGCGGACGTGCCGGAGTCGGCGACGGCGCGCTTCCTGTTCGGCGGGCGGGGCCCGGACCGTGCGGGCCGCGTGGTGGACGGGGAGGGACGCCCGGGGAGCGGGTGGCTGACCGTCGGACCGGTCACCCGGCACAACCTGCGCGGAGCGACGGCGGACCTGCCGTTGGGCGCGTTCACCGCCGTGACCGGTGTCTCGGGCTCCGGCAAGTCGACGTTCATCGGCGCGATCACCGAGGACCTCACGGGCGTCGGCCGGCTGGTGAGCGTGGACCAGCGGCCGATCGGCCGTACCCCGCGCTCCAACCTCGCCACGTACACGGGGCTGTTCGACACGGTGCGCAAGCTGTTCGCCGCGACCGACACGGCCCGGGAGCGCGGGTACGGGGTGGGCCGGTTCTCGTTCAACGTCGCGGGCGGGCGGTGCGAGACCTGCCAGGGCGAGGGGTTCGTGTCGGTGGAACTGCTGTTCCTGCCGAGCACCTACGCGCCGTGTCCGGACTGCGGTGGCTCCCGCTACCGACCGGACACGCTGGAGGTGCGTCACCGGGGCCGCAACATCGCCGAGGTGCTGGACCTCACGGTGGAGTCCGCCGCGGCCTTCTTCGCGGACGCCCCGGCGGTGCGGCGCAGTCTCGGGGCGCTACTCGACGTGGGGCTCGGCTACCTGCGGCTAGGCCAGCCGGCGACGGAGCTGTCCGGGGGCGAGGCACAGCGGATCAAGCTGGCCACGGAACTCCAGCGGGGCGGGCGCGGGCACACCCTCTATCTGTTGGACGAGCCGACGACCGGATTGCACCCCGCCGATGTGGAGGTGCTGATGCGTCAGCTGCGGACGCTGGTCGCGGCGGGGCACACGGTGGTCGTGGTGGAGCACGACATGTCCGTGGTGGCGGACGCCGACTGGGTCGTGGACCTGGGGCCCGGCGGCGGCAACGAGGGCGGCCGGGTGGTGGCGGCGGGACCGCCGGAGACCGTGGCCGGGAGCGCCGACAGCCGGACCGCTCCGTTCCTCGCCCGGGAACTGGGGTCGAGCGCCGGTTGACGGGGCCGGGGATGAGCACCACTCCCGGCCCCGTCCGTTCGCTGGATGGTGGCGAACGGTCCTGGGGGCCCGACGACGGGGCGTCTAGCGCTTGCCGGAGGCCCGGGTGGCACGGAGCCACTCGCGGTTCATGCTGGTGATGGAGACCAGCGGGATGCCCTTGGGGCAGGCGGTGGCGCACTCCCCGGCGAGGGTGCAGCCGCCGAAGCCCTCGGCGTCCATCTGGGTCACCATGTCGAGGACCCGGCTCTCCCGTTCGGGCGCGCCCTGCGGCAGCACGCCGAGGTGGTTGACCTTCGCGGACGTGAAGAGCATCGCCGCGCCGTTGGGGCAGGCCGCGACACAGGCCCCGCAGCCGATGCACTCGGCGTGCTCGAAGGCGAAGTCGGCGTCCGGCTTGGGCACGGGGGTGGCGTGGGCCTCGGGCGCCGCACCGGTGGGCACGCTGATGTAGCCGCCGGCCTGGATGATCCGGTCGAAGGCGGAGCGGTCGACCACGAGGTCCCTGACCACCGGGAAGGCCGCCGCGCGCCAGGGCTCGATGACGATGGTGTCGCCGTCCTCGAAGGACCGCATGTGCAGTTGGCAGGTGGTGGTGCGCTCCGGGCCGTGGGCGTCGCCGTTGATGACGAGGCTGCACGCGCCGCAGATGCCCTCCCGGCAGTCGTGGTCGAAGGCGACCGGCTCGTCGCCCTTGAGGATGAGTTCCTCGTTGAGGGTGTCGAGCATCTCCAGGAACGACATGTCGGGTGAGATCCCGTCCACCTCGTAGGTGGACATGGCTCCGTCGGCCTCGGCGTTCTTCTGGCGCCAGACGCGCAGGGTGAGCCTCATGCGTAGCTCCGCTGGGTGGGGTGGACGTACTCGAAGACCAGGTCTTCCTGGTGCAGGGTGGGTGCGGTGCCCGTCCCGGTGAACTCCCAGGCCGCCGCGTACGCGAAGGACTCGTCGTCGCGTCGCGCCTCGCCGTCGGGGGTTTGGGACTCCTCGCGGAAGTGACCGCCGCAGGACTCCGCACGGTGCAGGGCGTCCAGGCACATCAGCTCGGCCAGTTCGAGGTAGTCGACGATGCGGTTCGCCTTCTCCAGCGACTGGTTGAACTCCTCCCCGGTGCCGGGGACCTTGATCCGGCGCCAGAACTCCTCGCGGATCTGCGGGATGCGCTCCAGCGCCTTGCGCAGCCCCGCGTCGCTGCGGGCCATGCCGCAGAACTCCCACATGAGTTCGCCGAGCTCGCGGTGGAAGGAGTCGGGGGTGCGGTCGCCGTCGACGGCGAGCAGGAGGGCGAGCCGGTCCCCGGTCTCCGCGAGGACCTCCTGGACGGCGGGGTGGTCGTCGGTGATGTCCTCGTCGGCGGTGTGCGGGTGGCGGGCCAGGTAGTCGTTGATGGTGGACGGCAGGACGAAGTACCCGTCGGCGAGGCCCTGCATCAGTGCGGAGGCGCCGAGCCGGTTGGCTCCGTGGTCGGAGAAGTTGGCCTCGCCGATCGCGAAGAGCCCGGGCACCGTGGTCTGGAGGTCGTAGTCGACCCAGAGTCCGCCCATCGTGTAGTGGACGGCGGGGTAGATCCGCATGGGCGTCTCGTACGGGTTCTCCGCGGTGATCCGCGCGTACATGTCGAAGAGGTTGCCGTACTTCTCCTCGACCTTGTCCCGGCCCATGCGCGTGATCGCGTCGGCGAAGTCGAGGTACACGCCCTGTCCACCGGGGCCGACGCCGCGGCCTTCGTCGCAGACGTTCTTGGCCGCGCGGGAGGCGATGTCCCGGGGGACGAGGTTCCCGAAGGAGGGGTAGATGCGTTCCAGGTAGTAGTCGCGCTCGTCCTCGGGGATCTCGCCGGCGGGTCGGGTGTCGCCCTGGGCCTTGGGCACCCAGATGCGGCCGTCGTTGCGCAGCGACTCGCTCATGAGGGTGAGCTTGGACTGGTGGTCACCGGTGCGCGGAATGCAGGTGGGGTGGATCTGGGTGAAGCAGGGGTTCGCGAAGTACGCGCCCCTGCGGTGGGCGCGCCAGATCGCGGTCGCGTTGGAGTTCATCGCGTTGGTCGACAGGTAGAAGACGTTGCCGTAGCCGCCGGAGGCGAGGACCACCGCGTCGGCGAAGTACGTGTCGATCTTCCCGGTGACCAGGTCGCGGGCGACGATGCCCCGGGCGCGCCCGTCGATCACGATGAGGTCGAGCATCTCGGTGCGGGCGTGCAGCTCGATGGTGCCCGCGGCGATCTGTCGGGACATGGCCTGGTAGGCGCCGATGAGGAGCTGCTGGCCCGTCTGTCCGCGGGCGTAGAAGGTGCGGGAGACCTGGACGCCGCCGAAGGAGCGGGTGTCGAGCAGTCCGCCGTACTCGCGGGCGAAGGGCACGCCCTGGGCCACGCACTGGTCGATGATCTCGACGGACACCTGGGCGAGGCGGTGGACGTTGGACTCCCGGGCGCGGAAGTCGCCGCCCTTGACCGTGTCGTAGAAGAGGCGGTGGATCGAGTCACCGTCGTTGCGGTAGTTCTTCGCCGCGTTGATGCCGCCCTGCGCGGCGATCGAGTGGGCCCGGCGCGGGGAGTCCTGGTAGCAGAACTGGACGACGCGGTAGCCCTGTTCGGCGAGCGTGGCGCCCGCCGCGCCGCCCGCGAGGCCGGTGCCGACGACGATCACGGTCTGCTTGCGGCGGTTGGCGGGGTTGACCAGTTTGGCCTCGAACCGCCGCTTGTCCCAGCGTTCGTCGATGGGGCCGCTCGGGGCCTTGGCGTCGACCAGCGGCTCGCCGGTCGTGTAGGCGTGGTACTCGTGGAGGGCCATGGTCAGCTCACCAATCCGGTCATGACGCCGACGGGCACGGAGACGAAGCCGACCGTCAGCAGCAGAGCGAGCGCGTTCGCGGAGGTCTTGAGGAAGCGGTCCCGGGACCTGCTGCCCACGCCGAGGGTCTGGGCGGCGCTCCAGAACCCGTGTCGGACGTGGAGTCCGAGGGCGAGCACGGCCGCGATGTAGACGACGTTGCCGTACCAGGTGGAGAAGGTGTCGACCACGTTCTGGTACGGGCGGCCCTCCTCGAAGCCACCGGGGTGGGCGTGGCCGGTCGTCAGGTCGAGGATGTGCCAGACGAGGAACAGCAGCAGGATGACCCCGCCCCAGCGCATGGTGCGGGTGGCGTAGCTCGTCCGCGGCTTCTTGTGGACGTACCGGGTGGGTCGGGCCTTGATGTCCCGGCGGCTGAGCTGGTAGGCGGAGACTCCGTGGGCGACCACGGCGACGACCAGGACGACGCGCACCATCCACAGCGCCCACTCGTAGTGCAGGATGGGCTCGCCGAGGGTCCGCAGCCAGTGTGCGTACTCGTTGAAGGAACTCGTACCGAAGAAGATCTTCAGGTTGCCGATCATGTGGGCCACGAGGTAACCGAGCATGATCAGACCGCTCACGGCCATCACGGTCTTCTTGCCGACGGTGGAGTCCCAGATGGTGCGCGTCATGGACGACCGTCGGTCCGTCCGCGTTGCCAGAGCCATGTCACAGCACGCTACGGGCCCTCTTCTGATCGGTCCAAGACATGGACTAGCTCATTTCCATAGCTGGGCGCTATGGGGCCCTCTACACTGGTCCCATGCAGCTGCAACAGCTCCGCTACTTCGTCGCCGTCGCCGAGACCCGGCACTTCACGCGCGCTGCCGAGCTGGTGCACGTCGCACAGCCCTCGCTCTCCCAACAGGTCCGGGCCCTGGAGCGGGAGCTCGGGGCCGACCTCTTCCTGCGCGCCCGCGGCAACATCACCCTCACCGACGCCGGCGAAGCACTGCTCCCGCTCGCCCGGCGCATCCTCGCGGACGTCGACACCGCCCGTCTCGAAGTGCAGGAACTCGCCCAGCTACGACGGGGCAGGGTCCGGCTCGGCGCCACGCCCAGCCTGTGCACCGGACTGCTGCCGGAGGTGCTGCGCACCTTCCGCGACCGCTACCCCGGCATCCAGCTGGTGATCGAGGAGGGCGGCTCGCACGACCTGGTCCGCGAGCTGGCCCGGGGCGCGCTGGACCTGGCGCTGGTGGTGCTCCCCCTGCCGTCCCCGTCGCCCGCGCTGACCACCGTCGAGGTGCTGCGGGAGGAACTGGTGGTGGTCTCCCCGCCGGACGCACCGGCCCCCGGCCGCGGCGGCGAGGTGCGCGTGGCGGACCTCGCGGGTGAGCCCCTGGTGATGTTCCGGCACGGTTACGACCTGCGGGAACTGACGGTCGCCGCGTGCCGCGCCGAGGGCTTCGAACCCGACTTCGCGGTCGAGGGCGGGGAACTGGACGCGGTCCTCGGTTTCGTCCGCGCGGGACTCGGGGTCGCCGTGGTGCCCCGGATGGTGGCGACCCGCCCGGGCCTGAACCTCCGGGTCACCCCGCTGGCCCGCCCCGGGCTGCACCGCACCATCGCACTCGCCCACCGCAGCGACGTCGCGCCGCCGCGCGCGGCCCGGGAACTCCAGCGGTTGCTGTTGGGCCGGGAGACCGTCGTACACGTCTGAGCGGCCCGGGTGTCAGGTCGCTCGCCCCGCAGGACCCCGTGCCCGGGTCAGCCCGCGTGGTCGTGGTCGGCGAGGACCTCGTCGACCACGCGGTGGTGCCCGGCCGCTTCTTCCGGGTCGCCGTCGCCGGGTCGGGCCAGGGAGATCAGTGCCTTCCACAGGGCCCAGCCGCGGGCCCGCGCCCACATCGCGTCGTCCTGGTCGACGGCGCCGCGGAACGCCGCACGGCTGGCACCGGAGAACTCCGTCCAGGCGATCACCAGGTCACAGGCCGGGTCGCCCACCCCGCACGTGCCGAAGTCGATGACGGCGGCCAGCTCGCCGTCGCGGACCAGGAGGTTGTTCGTGGCGAAGTCGCCGTGGAACCACACCGGCGCCCCCTGCCAGGACGCGTTGAGCGCCGCGTCCCAGACGGCCGCCGCGCGCCGGGTGTCGACGCGGCCGTGCAGGGCCGTCAGGGCGCGCCGGGTCTCGCCGTCGTAGTGGGCCGGCGGACCGCCCCGGTGGAAGCTGTGGGCCCCTGCGGCCGGCCCGTCGGTGGCGTCGATGCCGTGGAGGGCCCGGAGGAAGTCGGCCACCGATCCCGCGAAGCGCGTGAGGTCGTCGATGCGCTCGGGTCGGGCGACCGCACCGTCCAACCACCCCCGGATCGACCAGGCGTACGGATACCCCTCGGCCGGTTCTCCCTGCGCCACGATCGGCGGTACCGGCAGCGGCAGCAGCGGTGCGAGCACCGGCAGCCACCGGGTCTCCTTGGCGATCGCGGCGGCGTACCCCGCGGCCGTGGGCAGGCGCACGGTCATCGTCTCGCCGAGCCGGTAGGTCCGGTTGTCCCAGCCGTCGACCTCGACCGGGGTGACGTCGAGGCCGCTCCACCGGGGGAACTGCCCGGCGATCAGCCGTTTGACCAGCGCCGCGTCGATGCCCGCGCGGCCGTCGTGGGGGAGGGGGAGGTCATCGGGACATGGTGTCCGCGACCGGTGAGCGACGGCAACCTGATTTCCCCACGGTGGCCCGGGGCGTTCCGGCTGATGACGCGCCCGGTCCGCCACGAACACGTCGGCGTTCTGCCGGACCTCCTCGGGGGAACGCCATCGCGGCCTGAGGGAGCATCACCCCGTGCGCGTCGCACACGCCAGCGGTGCGGGCGAGCGACGGGCCCGCCGGGAGCGGTCAGCCGGTGGCGTCGGCGAGGGCCAACTGGTGCAGTCGGTCCGGCGGTCCCGGACGTGCGTAGTACCACCCCTGGGCGGTGTCGCAGCCCAGTTCGCGCAGCTGCTCGGCCTGGGCCCCGGTCTCGACGCCCTCGACGGTCACCGCGAGGTCCAGGCTGTGGGCGAGCGCGACGATGCCCTCCACGATCTTCAGGTCCACGGGGTCGGCGGGGAACTGCTGCATGCCCTGGGTGAACGAGCGGTCGAGCTTGAGGACGCTGACGGGCAGACGGCGGAGGTTGGCCAGGTTGGAGTAGCCGGTGCCGAAGTCGTCCAAGGCGATGTCGACGCCCATCTCGGCCAGTCGCCGCAGGGGCTTGAGGAGGTCGTCGTCGGCACCGATCAAGGCCGATTCGGTGACCTCCAGGCAGAGCGCGGCGGGTGCCAGACCCGCGCGTTCGAGGATCTCCACGGTGTCCGAGACCAGGCCCGGATGGGTGAGCTGGCACGGGGAGAGATTGACGTTGACGCGGAGCGGCCCGCCGGCGTCACCGTGCCGTTCCTGCCACAGGCACGCCTGGCGCACGGATTCCTCCAGCACCCACCGGCCGAGCGGGACGATGAGCCCGGTGCGTTCGGCGAGCGGGATGAACCGGTCCGGACCGAGGACGCCGTGTTGGGGATGGGACCAGCGCACCAACGCCTCGGCACCACTGACGCTGCCGTCACCGAGTTGGACGAGGGGCTGGTACTCGATGAAGAACTCGCCGCGTTCCAGGGCGGTGGGCAGTGCCGTGGTCAGACCGTGCCGGGTGATGGCCCGGGCATCGGCCTCTTCGTCGGCCATCTCGTAACGGTTGCCGCCCGCGGACTTGGCGCGGTACATGGTGATGTCGGCGCTGCGCAGCACCTCGGCGGCGCCCCGCTCCCCCGCCGGGCCCTCCACGATGCCGATGCTGCCGCGCACGGACAGCTCCCGGCCGTCGACCAGGATGGGGGTGGACAGGGCGGCGAGGATGCGTCCCGCGAGTTCGTCCACCTCGGCCTGGGTGCCGGTTCCGGTGGTGAGCGCCACGAACTCGTCACCGCCGAGACGGGCGACCATCTCGCCGGGAGCGGTGGCGCACGCCTGGAGCCGGTCGGCGACCTCCACGAGGAGGCGGTCGCCCGCCGCGTGCCCGAGGCTGTCGTTGATGATCTTGAAGCCGTCGAGGTCGAGGTAGCAGAGCCCGAAGCGCTGGCCGTCGCCCGCGGAGAGCGCCTTCTCCAACCGTTCGAAGAACAGCGTGCGGTTGGGCAGGCCGGTCAGGGCGTCGTGGGTGGCCTCGTAACGCAACCGCAGGTTGAGCAGGCGACGTTCGGTGGTGTCCTCCATCAACGCGAGCTGGTACTGCGGCTCCCCGTCGGCGCCCCGCAGCAGGGAGACGGTGAGGTTGGTCCACAGCGCGGTGCCGTCGGGGCGGTGGAACGCCTTCTCCACCCGGTAGTGCTCCCGCTCGCCCCGGATCAGCTCGGAGTACAACTGCCACACGTGGGGCGGGTCGTCGGGATGGGTCCACTCGACGAGGGGCCGGCCGCGCAGTTGGCGTTCACCACTGCCGAACATCCGGACCAGGGCGTCGTTGACCTCCAGCACCATGCCGTCGAGGTCGGCGATGCAGATCCCTATCGCCGCGCCCTCGAAGACCGCCCTGAAGCGCGCCTCGCTGGCGTGCAGGGCCTCGGCGACCGTGCTGCGGGCGATGAGCGCGGCCCGGGAGATGGCCTCCTGCTCGGACAGGGTGCGCTCGCGCAGCGCCTGGGCGAACCCGGCTGCCGCGGCGTGCTGGAGCCGCGCCGAACGGGCCTGCAACTCCTCCTGCGGACCGTCGCCGCCGCAGTACAGCACGAGGTACGCCTCGAACACGTCGAGCGTACGGCTCAACGCTTCCGGGTCGGTGCAGTGCGCGTGGACCAGGGCCGCGCCGATCGCCTTGCCCTCGGCCGCGTCGAAGACACGGGCGAGGAGGGCGTCCCGCAGCCGCCGGGCGAGCGGCAGCAGTTCCCGTTCGAATTCGATCCGGGTGCGGGAGGTCGCCGTCACCGGGTAGATGGTGCGGCTCCAGATCGTGGCGAATCTGCGCGCTCTGTCTTCCGGCCCGTCCGGCTCCGCGCTCACGCTGTGCGTCCCACCCCGACGAATCCGCCGAACAACGACGGGTCCGCCTCTTTCGGATCGGTTTCGGGCCGCCAGTACGGCAGCGGCACGAGCCCGGGTTCCCACATGTCGTATCCCTCGAAGAACCGCGCGATCTCTTCGCGCGAGCGCATGATCAGCGGATTGCGTGTGCTCTTGTAGACGTCCACGGTCCCCTCCGCGCGTTCCGCGGCGATCTTCATCCCTTCGTACGAACCGTGCGTGATGGTCAGCAGGCTTCCGGGGGCGAACGCGTCCCGGAGCTGTGCGACCGCGGCGTGCGGGTCATCGGCGTCCTGCACGAAGTGGAGCACGGAGACGAGGAGGAGCGCCACCGGCCGGTCGAGGTCGAGCAGTCTCGCGACCGGTTCGGAGGTGAGGATCTCACGGGGCCGCCGCAGATCCGCACCGACGACGTCCGCCAGCTCGTTGTCGGCCAGCACCGCCTTGCTGTGCGCCACGGCCACGGGGTCGTGGTCGACGTACACCACGCGGGCCGACGGATCAGCGGCCTGGGCGACTTCGTGGACATTTCCGAAGGTGGGAATGCCGGAACCTATGTCGAGGAACTGCGTCACGCCTTCGGCGACGGCGAGTTCGATCGACCGGCGCATGAAAGCCCGATTCGCCTGCGCGACCTTGGGGATGGCGGGAATGAACTCCATGGCCCGTCGGGCGGCTTCCCGGTCCACTTCGAAGTTGTGTGAACCTCCGAGGTAGAAATCATAGATCCGGGACACGCTCGGTACCGTGATGTCAATGCCCTGGGGGGCCCAGGAGGGGCGGTCCATCGCAGTCTCCTACGCGTCGTCCGGACGGTGTTCGAGCTGAGGCTACTGATCGCCCGCCAAGGGAGCGAGTCAAAGCGGAAATTGGCGGTCCGTTCTCGGTCACTGCCACCGGCAAGTGCCGATGGATGCTCGTACGAATACCGCCGGATCGGCCCTGTTGGCAACCGACGAGGAGTGACCGCAGGCCGAACGGACCGATCCGCTCTTCCCTCGGGTCGTGCGGGAAGAGCGGACCGGCCCGGCCTTGCGCACCCGATGTCGATCTCGCGCGCCTTTCCGTTCGTCAGGGACCGGGTTCCGGCGGTACCCGTGGGGCGCCTTCCGCTCCCGGGATCGCACTGGACGGCCCACTGCGTCTGCGTCGGCGGAGCCCCGGGTGTTACTGCTTGACGAGCTTGCCGTCCGGCCTGACGGCGAACCAGGTGCCCCCCACACCCTGCCCGTTGGTGTCGCCGGCATCCTTGTCGCCGGCGAAGGTGTACAGCGGCCAGCAGTCGATGGTCTGCTGTTCGACCCCGTCCGGGCGGTCGAAGGTGACGTAGCGCTTGAGGAGGATGCCCGAGGTGTCGGCCTTCGCGACCGGGGCGACGACCGGCCACTTCTCCAGACAGGCGCCGGTGCAGGCGCTCTTCATGGGCCAGGCCGAGTCCTTGGTGAACCGGTAGACCGTCCGTCCGTTCCCGTCGACCACGATCTCGCCGAGGCGACGGTCCACCCGGGTCGACAGTCCCGGGCGCTCGGCGGGCCGGGCCTTGGCGCCGTCGGGCGCGGCGGCGAACCAGGTTCCGCCGACCCCCTGCCCCTTGGTGTCGCCCGCCTTCTCGTCCTTGGCGAAGCGGTACACCGGCCAACCTGCGACGGTCAGCTGCTCGGTGCCGTCGGCGCGGGTCACGGTACCGAGCAGGCTCGCGTCGATGCCGGCCGCGGCACGCGCGCCGTCCGCGGGCACCGGCGGCCAGGCCGTCGCGCAGGCGCCGGCGCAGGAGGACTTCGAGGGCTTGGCCGTGTCCTTGTCGAAGCGGTACAGGGTGAATCCGGCGCTGTCCGTGAGGAGGTCGCCGAGCTTCGCATCGCTGCGGACGGCGAGCTGCCCCGCGGGCTTCGTCCTGCCGGTGCCCGCGGTGTCCACTCCCGAGCCGTACCCGTCGCCCGCCCCGTCGGAGCTGGCCGATGCGGCGCCCGCCCCATCTCCGGCAGGGGCCGCGGCACCCACGTTCTGCCCGCTCGCCGAGGGCTCGGCACCGCCCTGGCCGCACGCCGTCGTCAAGGCCAGCACGGCCGCGGCCATCACCGCGAGTGAGGCGCTCCGCCAGGTCTTCATGACCAACTCCCGTTTCCTACTGGGGTGTTGAGCGAGTCATCGTCACCGCTCGTGACCCCAAGTACGGACCAGGACCACGACTGCGTTCAACGACTTCGAAAAAAGTTCGCGCATGACTCGCAACCGTGTTCACGCCACCCCGCCCGCACCTTTGGGGACCTCTCCCCCATGGCTCGGGCGTTCGTCAACTCGCCACGCCGTACGATCACCCGTTCGGAGCATTTGTGTCCGCTCAAAGCATGAGGTCGGAACGCTCCCTCCATGCTCAAGGTCGTGTATGGATACCGGCGGACCTGGTCCGCCATGCTGATACGGGCGCTCGCTCCCCTTGCACTCGCGGGGCTCGCCGCCGCGCCCGCCGTGGCCCTGTCGCCGTCCGGCCCCGTGACTCTGACCCCGGTGGACGCCTGCGCGTACGCCTCCACCGGGGACGGCGGTGGAGCAGTGGCGGTCGCGGGCAGCGCCCCGTTCTGTTCCCCGCACCCCACCCCGCCCAAGCCGACCCCCAAGCCCACCCCCACGAAGAAACCCACCCCGACGCCCACACCCACCCCTTCGCCCACACCCAAGCCCACGCCCACACCTACCCCTTCGCCCACACCCACCCCTTCGCCGACGCCGACGCCGACGCCGACGCCGACCAAAGCGTCCCCGACCCCGTCCGCGAGGCCCACTCCCCCGCGGTCACCGGCCCCGACCCGCCGGGCGCCGGAGCGGCCGGTACCGTCGCCGTCGCCACCGTCAACGACGCCCCGCCCCCAACCGGTGCCGATGCCGGCGGTCAAGCCGTCCCCGTCGCCGTCTGCGGTACGAACCTCCCCGAAACCGACGGTTCGACCCAGCGTGCGGCCGTCACCCAAGAAGGTCACGTACCCCGAGTACCGGCCCACCGTGCGTCGCGCCCCGGCTCGTCACGGCCCCTCCCTCGTCTCCTTGACCCTGCTCATCACCGCGCCCGCAGTGCTCGCCGTCGCCGCGCTGCGCCCGCGCTGACCTTCAGAAGGATTGATCGATGCCGGAATGGCTTGTTCTCACCCTCGCGATGGTTGCCGCGTGCGGTGTCGTCCTCGCCGTAACGCTTCTCCAGCACCGCAGGATCGGGGTCGATGACGACCCGTCGGAGACCCCGGACGTGATCGAGTACATCACCATGATGATCGGCGTGGTGTACGCCATCGTCCTGGGACTGGCCATCGCGGGCGTCTGGGAGGCCCGCAGCGCGGCGGACGACCACGTCCGCACGGAGGCACGCGCCCTCCATGAGATCGACGAACGCGTACGGGTCTACCCTGCCGACACGCGGGACCGCATCCGTGCCGACGTCAATGCCTATGTCGGCCACGTGGTGGACGTCGAGTGGCAGAAGATGGCGGACACCGGGGCGCTGACCGAGCGGGGCCAGGAACTGATGGACCGCATCCGCCACGACGTGACCGACTACCAACCGGCCAACGACTTCGAGGCACAGGCGTACCAACCGCTCGTCGACCAGGTGACGGTGGCCGACCAAGCCCGCAACGGGCGGGGAGCCTCGGCCGAACCGACGATGCCCGGGGTGGTGTGGTTCGGACTGATCATCGGTGCACTGGTCACGCTCGGGATGATGTTCGCACTCCAGATCAGGAGAACCGCCCGCGAGCTGCTGCTGGCCGGGCTGTTCTCAGCACTGATCGCCTTCCTGCTCTTCCTGATCTGGGACTTCGACACGCCGTACAGCCAGGGCGTCGCGGCCGGCGCCGAACCGTTCCTGACCCTGTTCCCCGACCTCGGGCCCTGACCGCCCGCCCCGATCCGACCTGATCCGACCTGATCCGAGCCGGCCGGCGGCTAGTTCGGACGGGTCGCGGTCTCGATCTGGGTGAGTTGGGCGGCGAGGATCTCCTCGAACGCGGCGCGGCGGTCCGCGCCGAGGGGGCCGAGGTCCCGGGCGAAGTGGGCCAGCGCCGGAAACGTTCGGGGTCGGCTCCCAGGACAGGCCGCAGCCCCATCCCGTCGACGACGCGCTGGCGGCCCTCCACCGGGTGGCCATGTACGGCTGACCGGGCGGCGCCACGCCGTTGCCCTCCCCCGTGCGGGCGACGGTAACGGTGTGGCGGTTCCCCCGCACGGCCCAACCCCGTACCCCGTTCGCCCGACAGCGATCGCGGGCCGCGGAGGGCGTACCTAGCGTGTCGGGCAACGAGGGACACGACCGACAACGAGCGGAACAGGTCCGCGGCTGACCCTCGGGACCGGAGGATGCATCATGCGCGCGATACGCCTGGCCTCGGCCACCGCGCTGGCGGGCACCGCACTGATCGCCAGCGCCCTGGCCCTGGCGGCTCCCATCGCGACCGCCGAGGACCGCGGCACGGAAGAGGAGCAGGGCTCCGGGCACAGCAGGTTCGACGTGAGTGCCGCCCCGACCACCATCGCCGCGGGCGGGCAGGTCACCCTGCGCTCGGCCGGCTGCTCCGGGGAGACCCGGGTGACCTCCGGCGTCTTCGACACGGTGCGGCTGCGCTCGGGCGACCGTTCGCGCTCGGTCACCGTCGACTGGGACGCGCGGGCGGGCGCCGAGTACGCGGTGACGTTCTCCTGTGAGGAGGGCGCGAGTCGCACCCTGCACCTCACCGTCGCGGGCAGCCGCTCGGAGGGCGACCACCACAGCGGGACGGACCTTGAGGAACGCCGCGGGGTACGGGCCGGCATCGGCGGGACCGTCGCCGGATTCGACCTGGGGGAGATCGGCCTCGGTGCCGCTCTGATCGGCGGTGCGATCGGCTCGGCCTGGTACGTGACCCGGCGGAGGACCGACGAGAACGCCTCCTGAGGCCACCGTGACGACGTCCCGCCGAGCCCCCGACGGCCACCTCGGACAGCCCTCCTCCCCGGACTCGACCGGTCCGGGGAGGAGGGCTGTCCCGTGCGTTGTGAGGGGCGGGCGGTCAGGCCCGGTTCTCCGCGCGGCGGCGCATCCAGAAGAGTCCGCCGCCGATGGCCGCCGCTGCGACGAGCCCGCCGCCGATCGCCATGTCGGTGCGGGTGGCGCCGCTCTCGCTGCTGCCGCCGAGGCCGCCGCGCACGCCGCCGATGACGGTGAAGGCGTGGTGCCGGGTGTGCCGGCGACCGTCGCACTCGGCCGTGATCTCGTGGGAGCCCGACGAGGCGAAGCGGTGGACGGTGACGGTTGCGGTGGCAGTGCCCCGTCCGTCCCGGTCGTCGCGGCCGAGGCCGGTCAACCGGGTGCGTTCGAAGGCGGGTGACTCGACGAAGCCGTTGCCGCAGGAGCGTCCGTCGACCGTGACCGTGAGGCGTCCGCCCCCCGAGATCACGCTCGGGTGGGCGGTGATGTTACCGATCTGGTCGTTGTTGCCGTTGTTGTTGCCGTTGTTGTTGCCGTTGTTGTTCTGGTCGTTCCCGGCGGTCGCGGTGGGGGCGGTGGCCCCGACGGCGGCCACCAAGGCGGCCGAGACCACCAGGGCTCGGAGACTACGCATGAACATCCTCCGCGGCAGGCGCCCCGGGGTACGGTCCCCGGTCGGTCGGCGAGAGCGCCTCCGTACCCGACCCTCAGGGGGCGGGCGCGGGCCCGCATGTCGACGCTCGCCCGTCCCGGTGAGCGCACGTCCCCGGCCACCCCGCGCGCTGCGCCATCACCGCAGGTCACGGACCGTCAGAAATTTCCGCACGGGGCCGACCCGGATGGCGCACGGCGGCTCGGGGGCACCACCCGTTCGCACCTGTCGCGTCGCCGCCCGCGCGCACCGCGCTTAGCTTGCTCGTACGCACCGACGACACGGCCGGCCGGGGGTCGCGTCGAGAGGGGATGGACCATGTCAGCGTCCCAGCCGTTCGAGGCCGAGCGGCCGAAGAAGCGCGCGCCGTGGGGGGTGATAGCGCTCGTGCTGTTGACCGGTCTCGCCCTGATACGGAACGGGTCGGGCGAGTTCGACACGGGTCCCCCGCAGCCGGCCTCCGTGGCGGCGACGGACCGCCGCGGGCCGGCCCCCGCCCCGGTGGACGGCGAGGAGTTGGACGCGCTGCCCTTCGCCCGCGCGGAGCGGGTGGCCATCCCGGCGATCCGGGTGGACGCGCCGATGATGCCGGTGGCGCTGGACTCCCAGGGCTGGGTGGACGCACCACCGCCGGAGGACCCCAACCTGGCGGGCTGGTTCTCGGGCGCGGTGTCCCCCGGCGAGAAGGGCACGGCGGTCGTGGTCGGCCATGTGGACAACACCCGGGGGCCGGCCGTCTTCTACGGGCTCGGGGCGCTCGACAAGGGGAACAAGGTGGAGATCCACCGGGCCGACGGCAAGACCGCGGTGTTCGAGATCTACGGCATCGAGGTCTTCCAGAAGGAGAACTTCCCCGGCGACGAGGTGTACGGGGACACCGGGTACCCCGAGGTCCGGGTGATCACCTGCGGTGGCGGCTTCTCCCAGCAGGGCGGCTACGACGGGAACGTGGTGGTGTTCGCCCGCATGATCGACGTCCGCTGACCGGACCGGCCCGGACGGACGGGGGCGGGAACTCCGGCCGCTCCCGCCCCTCGCCGTCCGGGTTCCTCACACCGTCGTGCGGTCCGGCAGCACCATCTCGTACCCCTCGGCGAGGAGTTCGGGGAGCCAGGTGCGCAGGGCCCGAACCGTCTGGGAGCGGTCGCCGCCGGCGTCGTGGGAGAGGACCACCGCCCCGGGACCCGCGCCTTGGCGGATCGACCGGGTGATGGCGGCGGTGCCGGGCGTGTCCCAGTCGAGGGTGTCGATGTTCCAGGCGAGGGGTTCCATCCCGAGTTCGGCACCGATCTGGAACACCGAACGGTTCCACGCGCCGTACGGTGCGCGGAACCACTCGGGGGCCGTTCCGACGGTGCGCTCGACGATCTCGCTGGTGCGCCGCATCTCGGAGCGGATCGCGCTCCGGGAGAGCGAGGGCAACAGGGGGTGGCTCCAGGTGTGGTTGCCCACCAGGTGCCCTTCGTCGACCATGCGTCGGGTCAGGCCCTTGTTCCACAGGACCTGCTCGCCGCAGACGAAGAAGACGGCGGGCACGCGGTGTTCGCGCAGCACCCGAAGGATGTCGGGGGTGTAGAGGGGGTCCGGCCCGTCGTCGAAGGTGAGGACCATGGTGCGGCGCCCACCGCTGTCGATCCGCAGGATCGGGGCGCGACGCACTGCGGGTTTGACGACCACCCGGGTCCGGGCCGGGGGTCCGTAGCCGGTGAGCGGCTGGAGCCGATAGGCCGAGGGCTTCAAGGGGGCGATGGCCGGGGCTCCGGGGGCCGGGGCTCCCGTGGCGGTCGCGGGGGCCGCCCGGCCGGATGTGCGCGCCGGGTCGGTTGCGAAGCAACCCGCACTGGCAGCCACGCCGAGGGCCGCGGCACCGCGGAGCAATGCCCGACGCATGGGTGTCGTCCGATCGTCTTTCATGACTAATCCGTCGCACGGCTCACCCGTCGGATGGCTCACCGTTTCCGGAGCGCCGTCCGAATGCACCCGATGGGAGCAAAGGCCGTTCGGCCGGAACCGGAGGCAGTCTGCCACGCTCCGGTGGTCGCGGCGCGCGGGGACGCGCCGGGGGCGGCCACCGTTCCCCACGGCGCGCCGGGGCACTTCGGCGGCCGTCGGAGTCCGAATCAACGTGCCATGGTCAGACCGTCCTTGGCGGCGCCCCGGCTGAGCACGGTTTCGCGTACCCGCTCGCGCACCTCGGCCGGTTCCGTGCCGTCGGTGACCTGGGAGGTGGTCAGGTCCACCACGCGGCCCCGCCCGGTGTCGAACCACTGGGGCAGGAACTCGGCCTTGTCGACCTCCCACCGGGCGCCGGAGCGGACGGGGGGTCGGAAGGTGAAGCGGGCGATGCTGCCCTCGTTGCCGCGGGCGTCCCACTCGCCGTCGTAGTTCATCATGTCGCCCGCGATCTGGTCGCCCATGCCGTAGACGATCCAGGTCCCGTTGACCTTCTCGTACGCCTGGGGGACGTGGGCGTGGGTGCCGATGATGAGGTCGATGTCGGGCCGGTCGCCGGTGCGCAGCGCGGTGAGCTGCTCCCCCACGGCGAGTTGGTCCTCGTCGGGTTCCTCCTGCCATTCGGTGCCCCAGTGCAGGGAGACGACGACCACGTCGGCGCCGGCGGCCCGGGCCGCCCGGGCGTCCCTGGTGATCAGTTCCGGCTCCATCGGGTTGACGGCCCACTGCATGTCCTCGGGCAGGGGGTTGACGTTGGTGCCGAAGGTGTAGGCGAGGTGGGCGACCTTCGCGGTGCCCCCGGTCAGCCAGGCGGGGGTGCGCGCCTCCCGTTCGGTCCGGGCCGATCCGGCGTGTTTGACGCCGGCGCGGTCGAGGGCGTCGAGGGTGCGGGTGACTCCTTCGACACCGTCGTCCAGGGTGTGGTTGGAGGCGGTGGAGCAGGAGTCGTAGCCGGTGGCGCGGAGTCCGGCGGCGACCTCGGGCGGGGACTTGAAGGCGGGGTAGCCGGAGTAGTCGCCTTCCGCTCCGTAGATCGTCTCCATGTGGCAGACGGCCACGTCGGCGCCGGAGATCACCGGCCGGACCCCGGCGAGCATGGGGGCGAAGTCGTACCCCTCGCCGACCGCGTCGGCCCTGGCCCTGCGGATGATCGAATCGTGCGGGAGGACGTCCCCGGTGGCGACCAGGGTGAAGCCGCGTTCGCCGCGGGGGCTCGCGCTGGCCGCGGGCGCGGCCCGGCTCGCGGTGCCGCCGGTGGCCGGGGTCGCGGACGTGACGGCCGGGGTGCGGCTCGCCGCGGTGCGCTTCCCCGCCGGGTCCGCGCAGGCCGTGGCGGTGGCACCGAGCAGGAGGGCGGTGCAGGCCGCGAGGGCGTGCCGGGTCCTGGCGGGGAGGAGGGGACGCGGAGGGTGGTGCGAGGTCATGGAACCGGCTTCCCGTCGCTGCGCGTGTCTGCCGAGCCGGGGGGCGGGGAGGCGGGTGCGTGGATCACGGTCTGAGCTCCACACGCTCGACATTCTTCGTATGTGCGGACGATATGACTTCATAAGTAACGAAAGCGGGCAGCAACTCACCGCGCCGCCCGGTCACCCGATGGGACGCACCAAGCACCCACACCCCTACCGGAAGGAGCCGCCCATCCGTCACACCCTCGAGACCCACACGCACTCGCGGACGGACCCGCCTCCACTCACGAACCGACCAAAGCGCAACTCTCAAGTTGCACCCAATGGGGCGATGTGCAACTCTGTAGTTGCATCAAACGTCGACCTCGAAGGAGTCCCCTCATGAGCCAGGACCGGATCGAAAGCGAAACCCTGATCGAGGCACCCCTGGAGCGGGTCTGGCCCCTGGTGGCCCAGCCCGGTTTCTGGGTGGCCGACAAGGCGACCCTGCCCGGCACCGTGGCCAGGGAAGGCGAGGAGTTGCTGACGAAGAACCCGGAGTACGGCGACTTCCCGGTACGCGTGGAAAAGGTCGAGCCGCCGACCTACCTGGCCTACCGCTGGGCCAGCGCGTTCCCCGGGGAGGAACTGCGCGAGGACAACAGCACCCTCGTGGAGTTCACACTGACACCGGAGGGCGACAAGACGCGGCTGCGCGTGGTCGAGAGCGGGTTCGCGGCACTGGCCGGGTCCGAGGAACTGCGCGACCGGGCGGTCAGCGACAACAGCGTCGGCTGGCCCCAGGAACTCGACGCGCTCAAGACGCGCGCCGAACAGCCCTCCGCGTGACCGACGGACCCCGCGGCACCGTCGAGGCGGTCGACACCGTCCTCACCGCCCTGGCCGACCCGACGCGGCGTCGACTGCTCGAACTGCTCGCCGCCGAGGGCGAGGCCACCGCGACGACGCTCGCCGGACACCTTCCCGTCTCACGTCAGGCCGTGGTCAAGCACCTCGCGGTCCTGGACACCGCCGGGCTGGTGAGCGGCGGTCGCATCGGGCGCGAGGTGCGCTACACGGTGCGGCCCGCGGCGCTCGACGCGACGGCGCAATGGATGGCCTCGCTGGCAGCCGACTGGGACCGGCGACTGGCACGCATCAAGCAGGTCGCCGAGGCTGCGGAGCGGGAGTCGCAAGCCGATCGGGACAGCCGCGACGCTTCGCGCCCACCGATGTGACCCCGAAGAGGAGCACGATCATTTCCATGGAGAGCCGAGACCTCGCCCACGGCCCTGCCGCGTACGCCTGCATGATGATGCGCAGGCCAGCGGCCGAGGCGTTCCGGGCATTCGCCGATCCGGCCGTCACCTCACGGTTCTGGTACAGCAAGAGCAGCGGGCCGATGGTGACGGGAGCCGACCTGCGCTGGGAGTGGGAGACGTACGGGGGGTCAGTCGACGTCCGCGTCCAGGACGTGCAGGAGGGACGTCTGATCCGGTTCGGGTGGGGCATCTACGGGCAGCCGACCACGGTCGAGGTCACGTTCACCCCGCAGACGCCTCAGGTCACGTTCGTCGAGGTCACGGAGACCGGTTTCCAGGGCTCGGTGACCGACACCGTCGGCTGGCTGAACGACACCGTCGGGGGCTTCGCCACCACACTGTGCGCGATGAAGGCCCTGCTCGAACACGGCATCGAGCTGAACGCCGTGCCCGATCACCACCCCCACCCGGCCTGACCCCCCACCCGCCCCGCTCCCGATCCGCCCGCCGCGCGGCCTCGTTCCTCAGCGAGGCCGCGCGGCCGTGAGGGCGTGAGGTCGCGGGGCGTGAGGTCGGCGGAGCGCCCGCATCCCGCCATCGGCCTCCCGGGCGTTGCTCGACGTCCGGGCCGGGACTTCGAGGCCGCCACGGCACACCGAAAGGTGCCCGTGTGACGCATCTCACGTTTCATCCACCGCCCTCTCGGTGCGTGACGATGGTTCGCGGTTCAACCCCCGCACGTGCCGGTAACGCGACGCTCCGTAGCGGAATGGGCCGTTCCCGTGCGTCGGATGCGACGGGAAGGCCCATCTGCGCCCTCAGGGACGGTTGCGGGCATCTGAAAGGGCCTCTGAACGCCCCGCCCGGGCAGCAGTTGACCGGGCCCGGTGACGTCCGCCGGCCCAGGAGGTTCACGCTTCACCATCACATTCCGCCACCGACGGCCGTAATGTGAGGGCTCGGCCGACCGGACGTCGGGGCTCCCCGCCCCGTGCGTCACACCTGTGGCCTGCCGCCCGGGGACGGGTGAACCCCGGCAGGCCACCCGCGAAAGCACAGAGTCAACGTGAGTGAAGCCGGACCCGACAGCGTGTCTCACGGTGCGGGCCCCTCGCCGGAACCGGCGCGGGGTCCGTGAGCACGCCGAGGTCCAAGAAAAGGTGGAACGGTGCTGCCCGACAAGACGAACGGCACGAGTGACGACGAACTCGTGATCCCCATGGCCTGGCTGTACGCCGAGTACATCGCCGACGAAGTGCTCCGCACCGGCGATCTCGTCCCGGCCAGCACGTTGGAGTTCCGAGCCGGACGCCAGACGCTCGCCCTCACCGCCTACCTCTCGGACCTCAACAACGAACTGTCGGGCATCCGGGTCGTCTCGCAGTTCGACGAATGGCTCTCGCTGACCGCCTACGGCCACCCCTGGCAGGAGTGGGTGCGCGAACGTCTGGCGAGCCTCGCCGCCGAGGAACGCGCACGACGCCGCACCAACCCCGACCTCCGTCTCGCCGAGGCCGCCTGGCGTTGGCTGGAGCACACCGAACTCCTCGCCCCGGACCTCGACACGGGGCTGGCCTGGCGACGGAGCGAGCTGTCGGTCGACGAGAGCGATCAGGTCTGGACCCCCGCCTGGCAGCTCGGTGTCCCCCTCGGTCATCTGGCCATCCACCTGTTCTGACCACGCGTCCGACCCGCCGTCCGTGCGCCCCCCGGCACACGAACGGCACGGCTCCTTGAGTGAACGCGCCGGCCGTTCCGTATCCGAGGACGGCCCCGCCTTCCATCCCGAGGACCCCCATGAGCCCGCAGCAGCGGCACCGGGACGTCGCCGCCTACGCGCTCGACGCCCTGGAACCCGCCGACGCCCTCCACTTCGAGGAACACCTCGCCCACTGCGTCCCCTGCTCGGTGGTGCTCGGTGACTTCGCCCGCCTGGCCGCGCTGCTGGCGCCCTACGCAGGGCCGCGCCCCCGCGCCCGGCCGCCGCTGGAACGTCCCACGGGCGCCCTGCTCGTCCGGCTCCTGGACGAGGTGGCCGCCCTACGGGGCCGGGCCCGGGGCCGACGGCTACGGCTGGCGTCGATCGTCACGGCACTGATCGTCACGGCACCCGTGGGGGCGTACGCGCTCACCGAGCCGACCCGGCGCACCCCTGCACCCGTGGCGCCGGTGGCCCGGACCTGGCAGGCCACCGACCCGACGACCGGGGTGCGGGCCCGGCTGACGCTCGTCGACCGGTCCTGGGGCACCGAGGTGGCTCTGGCCCCGGCACGGGTGCCCGGGCCGGCCGTCTGCGAACTCGTCGCCGTGGGGCGGGACGGCACCACGCAGACCGTGCTGACCTGGACGGTCCCCCACCGTGGCAGATCGGCTGCCGACCCCCGGGGCGGCACCGGACTGCACCGTGCGGACATCGCACGGTTCGAGATCCGCGACGGGGACGGGACACCACTGGTGACCGTGACCCGTGCGGGGTGACCGACCCTCACCGGGACGGCGACACCAGACCGTACTCGTACGCCATGATGACGAGCTGCACCCGGTCACGCGCGCCCAACTTGGTGAACAGCCGGCCCACGTGCGCCTTGGCGGTGGCAGGACTGATCACCAGCCGGTCGGCGATCTCGTGGTTGGACAGGCCGCCACCGACCAGGGTGAGCACCTCCCGCTCCCGCTCGGTGATCCCACGGACCGCGGGAAGGGGCGGTGCGGGCTCGGGGCGCGCGGCGAACTCCTCGATGAGACGGCGGGTGACCCGGGGCGCGAGCAGCGCCTCCCCGCCCGCCACCACGCGGATGGCCGTCAGGATCTCGTCCAGGTCCATGTCCTTGACGAGGAATCCGCTCGCCCCGGCGCGCAGGGCGCCGTACACGTAGGCGTCGTCGTCGAAGGTCGTGAGGATCAGGACCCGCGCGGCGCCGGGTCCGCGGATGA
The DNA here is from genome assembly GCF_042732055.1 of Streptomyces sp. NPDC059816. Lineage (NCBI taxonomy): Bacteria > Bacillati > Actinomycetota > Actinomycetes > Kitasatosporales > Streptomycetaceae > Streptomyces > Streptomyces sp. NPDC059816. Next base: position 215,938 of record NZ_JBHWIQ010000013.1, on the reverse strand, counting down.
TCGCACCGGTGGCTTCGATGCCGTCCATGCCGGGCATCCTGATGTCCATCACGATCACGTCCGGGCGCAGGTCGGCGGCGAGCCGGACGGCGTCCTCGCCGCAGGCCGCCTCCCCCGCGACCGTCAGTCCGGGGCTGTCCGCGATGAGCACCCGCAACCCGGCGCGCACCAGGGGCTGGTCGTCCACAAGGAGCACCGCGACCTGCGGCGTCGGCCACTCCCCTGCCGTGGTGGGCGGCCCCTCTCCGGAGCCGATCACCGGACACCCACGGGTACGGGCAGCCAGGCCGTCACCCGGAAGCCGCCGCCGGGGCGGGGTCCGGCCGTGCACCTGCCGCGCAGCAGGGTCGCGCGCTCCCGCATGCCGGTGAGGCCGTAGCCCCTGCCCGGCTCTTCGGCGGTGCCCCGGCCGTCGTCGGTGACCGTCACGGTCAATGCCCTGTCGCCGTAGTCGACCGAGACCCGGCACTCGGAGACGGCCGCGTGCCGGATCACGTTGGTGAGCGCTTCCTGGACGATGCGGAAGGCCGCGAGTTCCACATCGGCGGACAGCGGGCGCTGTTCACCGGAGTGCACGACGTCGACCCGCACTCCGGCGTCCTGGGCGTGGGCGACCAGTCGGTCGAGGTCCGCGAGGGTGGGCGCGGGTGCCAGGGGTGGCCCCTCGGGGTCGGCCTGGCGGAGCGCCCCGAGCATGTGCCGCAGACCGGCGAGCGTCTCGCGGCTGGTCGATTCGATGGCGGTCAGCGCGTCCCTGGCGTCGGTGGGGCGGCTGTCGATGACCCGGCGGCCCACCCCGGCCTGGATGGCGATGGCGCCGATGCTGTGGGCGACCATGTCGTGGAGTTCCCGTGCGATGCGCAACCGTTCGGCGCTGACCGCGAGTTCCGCGGTGCGGCTCCGGTCCGACTCGGCGTGCCGGCGGCGCTCGTGGACCAGATGACCGACCGTGCAGGCGACGGTGAGCGCGAGCGCCAGGAACGCGAGGGTGGAGACGTAGGCGTCGGAGCCGGATCGGTAGTACGAGGCGCCGACGGCCTGCGCGGCGAAGGTGGGCCCGGCGGTCAGCAGCATGCGGAGCACTCCGGGGCGGGTGGCCACGATCCAGGCGACGACGAGGTCCGCCACCAGCGCCTGGAGGTAGCCGAGTTGCCACACCGGCGCCGGCGCCCACGCCCAGGGCGTCGTCACCGCCGCCCGGGAAGCCGCCGTCGTGGTCGCGAGGAACGAGGCGGTGAGGACCAGGACCAACGCGGGCAGCGGCCGGCGCCAGACCAGGGCCACGGGGAGCGCGGCGCACGCGACGAGCGGCAGCAACCGCAGCCCGGTGAGCTCGGGTTCGGCCACCACGGCGAAGTACAGCGCCACGGGGTAGGAGAGCGCGGCGCACCAGGCCAGGGCCTCCCCGACGGCCGCTGGCGGGCGCCGGGCCCACGGGGCGCGGATCGGGGCGGTGGTCATGGCCCGATCATAGGGACGCCCGTTCACCGGGGCATCCGCCCGGGGGCGTACGCCCCGGGGCCACCCCGGAGCCGGGCAAGCCCGGAGCGCGGCTCGGGGGGCTACTTGAGGAAGCGGGACGTCCGGCGGTCCGCCAGCGGTTTGCCGCCGGTCTGGCAGGTGGGGCAGTACTGGAGCGAGGAGTCACGGAAGGACACCTCGCGGATGGTGTCGCCGCAGACCGGACACGGTTCGCCCGTCCTGCCGTGCACCCGCAGTCCGCTCTTCTTCTCGGCCTTCAGGTGCCCCGCCGCCACCCCGCGGGACCGCTCGACCGCTTCGCTCAACGTGCCGCGCACCGCGGCGTACAGCAGCGCGGTCTCCTCGTCGGTGAGCGAGGCGGCGAGCTTGTACGGGGACATCTTGGCCACGTGCAGGATCTCGTCGCTGTAGGCGTTGCCGATGCCGGCGATCAGACTCTGGTCGCGCAGGGCGCCCTTGAGCTGGCGTCGTTCCCCGGCGAGCAGCGCGGCGAAGGCCGTCTCGTCGAAGGACTCGGCGAGCGGGTCGGGGCCGAGCCGGGCGATGCCGGGGACCTGCTCCGGGTCGTCCACCACGTAGACGGCGAGCCGTTTCTGGGTGCCGGCCTCGGTGAGGTCGAAGCCCTGGCCGGTTTCCAGGGCGACGCGCAGGGCGAGGGGGCCCTTGCCCGGCCGGGGCGGTCCGTCGGGGAGCCGGTCGCGCCAGTGGAGCCAGCCCGCGCGGGCGAGGTGCGTCACCAGGTGGGGGCCGTCCTCGGTGGCGAGGTCCAGGAACTTGCCGTGCCGCCGCACCGCGTTCACGGTGTGCCCTTCCAGCGCGGAGGGCGGCGGGGCGTAGGTCTTCAGGACGTGCACGGCGACGGGGAGGACGCGGACGATCTCGTGGCCGACCAGGTTGTCGGTGAGGAAGCCCCGGAGGGCTTCGACCTCGGGCAGCTCGGGCATGGCTTCAGCGTCACACGCGGGGCGGTGACCCGCCCGTCCGGCCGGCACGGCGGGCCGGCGGCACCGGGCCGGTCCGTCGCCGGGCCGGTCAGTCGCGCGGTCAGTCGGTCGCGCGGTCAGTCGGGCTCCGGGCGGGGGGCGACGGCGAACTCGGTCCACACGCACTTGCCGGTGCCGCGGGACTCCACGCCCCAGGTGTCGGCGAGTCGGTCGACCAGCAGCAGCCCGCGGCCGGAGACCCCCTCGTCCCCGGCGTCCCGGCGTCGGGGCAGCGCGCTGGAGGGGTCCTCGACCTCGACCCGGAAGCGGCGCTGCGCGTCGGCGAGGACACGGAGGGTGACGGTCGCGGGGCCTTCGGTGTGGATCAGCGCATTGGTGATCATCTCGTCGGCGACGAGTTCGATGTCGTCGGCCCGGTTCCCCGCGCCCCACGCAACGACCGCGGACCGGATCATCCGGCGGGCCCCGCGCAGCCCCTCGGGGTCCCCCGGCAGCACGCGCTGCTGGAGGCGGCCACCGGACTGCGGAGCGCCGACCCCCAGCCGGCGCAGCAGCAACAGCGCCACGTCGTCGTCGCCACCGCGTTCGTGGGCGGTGCCGCAGAGCCGGTCGGCGAGCTGCTGGATGTCCCGGGGGCCTTCCTCCACCAGGGCGGTCAGGGCCATCAGACCGTCGTCCAGGTCGGTGCCGGGGGTTTCCACCAGGCCGTCGGTGCACAGGACGAGGGTCTGGCCCGGGTCGAGTTCCGCGGTGGTGACCGGGTAGTCGAGGCGCCCGAACTCGGCGGAGAGCCCGAGCGGCAGCCCGCCCTCGACGGGCAGCCGTCGACAGGTGCCGTCGGTGTCTTTGACCAGCGGGTCGAGGTGGCCGGCGCGCACCAGCCGCACGACCCCGGTGGACAGGTCGACCTCGGCGTACAGGCAGGTGGCGAAGCGCTCGGTGTCGAGTTCGTCGAGGAAGGCAGAGGCACGGGCCATGACGGTGGCCGGGGTGTGTCCCTCGGCCGCGTAGGCACGCAGCACGATCCGCAGCTGGCCCATGACGGCCGCCGCGTGCGTGTCGTGCCCCTGGACGTCCCCGATGACGGCGCCGACCCGGCCGCCGGGCAGCGGGATCACGTCGTACCAGTCGCCGCCGACGTCCCGGCCGAGGGAGGCGGAACGGTAGCGCACGGCGAGGTCGGCGCCGGGTACGGCCGGGATGGTCCGCGGCAGCATCGCGCGCTGGAGGCCGGTCGCCAGGTCCTTCTCCTGTTCGTAGAACATCGCCCGGCGCAGGCCCTGGGCGATGCTGCTGCCGAGGGCGACCAGCACGTCCCGTTCCTCCTCGGAGAAGCCGTACCGGTCGTGGTAGAGCAGTCCGAGGGCGCCGATCGGCCTGGCCTGCGCGATCAGCGGCAGATAGGCGGCCGAGGTGATCTCCAGGTCGGTCAGGTGCGGCCACAGGACGGGGTACGACTCGGCGAACTCCTCCGGCGACTCGATGAAGCGCGGGGCGAGGGTGCGCACGACCTCGCTCATGGGATAGGGCTCGTCGACGCGGGTGACCCGGGTGCCGGGCACGAAGCTCCCGGCGGGGCCCTCGGCGACCAGTCGGATGCGGCCGGCCTCGACCAGCCCGAGGACCAGGCTGGTCGCGCCGAGGTGGGTGAGGCCCCGGGAGTCCTTGAGGGCGTCGATGACGTCCTGGACGGTACGGGCGTGGGCGAGGGCGTCGGTCGCGAGCTGCACGGCGCTGGTGCCGCGACCGGGGCGGGCGTGCGGTCGGGGGGTGCGGGTGGGGCCGTCGCTGAGCTCCAGGGCGGCGTCCCGGACGATGCCGACGATCCGGCGGGGCCGTCCGGTGCCGTCCCGCCGGATGTGGGCCTGGACGTGGGTCCAGCGCAGCGTGTCGTCCCGGTGGCGGACCCGGAAGTAGCCGGCGTATCCGTCGCTGCCCTTCTTCATGGCCTGGGCGATCCGGGAGTCCAGGCGTTGCGCGTCGACCGGGGGGACCCGTGCGGACAGCGTTCCGGGACGGGCGTCGAACTCGTCGGGAGCCTGGGCGAAGAGTGCGCAGGCTGTCGCGTCGAGGTGCATCCGCCCGCTGTCGAGGTCCCAGTCGAAGCTGCCCATGCGGTTGGACGACAGGATCGCTGCCGGCTCGGCGGGCCAGTCGTCCGGCAGTGACGGGTCTCGCGCTCCCCGCTCAACCATGGGCCCACCTTGCCACCACTTGTCCGGATGTTCGACTTGTCGGGGGATTTTCCGTGCTCCACCGGCCCACCGGGAGTGACGGACTCCACAATGGAGGGGTGCAGTGGTTCACGGAACCCGACTACGAGCTGGCCCGGCTGGTCTTCCAGCGCATGCTGGCCGTGGTGTACCTGTTCGCCTTCCTCGGTGCGGCCCGTCAGTTCCGTGCGCTGCTCGGCGACCGGGGGATGCTCCCGGTGCGCCGGTACGTGGCGCGGACCCCTGCGCGGCGGGCCCCGAGCGTGTTCCAGCTGTACTACTCGGACCGGTTCTACGCGCTGTGGGCGTGGGCCGGCTGTGCGGTGTCCGTGGCGCTGGTGGCGGGCGTGGACGGGCTGCTGCCGTTGTGGGCGGCGATGCTGCTGTGGGCGGTGCCCTGGGTGATGTACCTGTCGGTGGTGAACGTCGGGCAGACCTGGTACGGGTTCGGCTGGGAATCGTTGCTGCTGGAGACCGGGTTCCTCGCGGTGTTCCTGGGCAACGACGAGGTGGCACCCCCGGTGCTCGTGCTGTTCCTGCTGCGCTGGGTGCTGTTCCGGGTGGAGTTCGGTGCGGGGCTGATCAAGCTGCGGGGCGACGCGTGCTGGCGGCGGCTGACCTGTCTGTTCCACCACCACGAGACGCAGCCGATGCCGGGCCCGCTGAGCTGGTTCTTCCACCGCCTGCCCCGACCCTTGCACCGGGTGGAGGCGGCGGCGAACCATCTGACGCAGCTCGTGGTGCCGGTGTTCCTGTTCGCTCCGCAGCCGGTGGCGAGCTGGGCGGCGGTCGCGATGATCGTCTCCCAGCTGTGGCTGGTCCTCTCGGGCAACTTCGCCTGGCTGAACTGGCTGACGATCGCGCTGGCGGCGTCGGTACTGGACCCCTCGGCGCTGTTGGTGCCCACGGCGGCCCCCGCCCCGGCGAGCGCCCCGCTCTGGTACGTGGTCGTGGTGTGCGCCGTGACGGCCCTGGTCCTGGTGCGCAGTTACCGTCCGGTGCGCAACCTGGTGTCCCGGCGACAGGTCATGAACCGCTCGTTCGACCCGTTGCACCTGGTCAACAGCTACGGTGCGTTCGGCAGCGTGAGCCGGGTGCGGTACGAGATCGTCATCGAGGGCACCGCCGATCCGGTGCCGCGGGCGGACGGCACCTGGCTGGCGTACGAGTTCCGGGGCAAGCCGGGGGACGTCCGGCGCTGGCCCCGCCAGTTCGCTCCGTACCACCTGCGGCTGGACTGGCTGATGTGGTTCGCCGCCCTCTCCCCCGCGTACGCCCACCCGTGGTTCGGCGCCCTGGTGGAACGGCTGTTGACGGGCGACCCGGACACCTTGCGGCTGCTGCGGCACTCCCCGTTCCCGCCGCACGCCCCGCCGCGCCACGTCCGCGCCCGGCTGTTCCGCTACGCGTTCGCCTCGGGCCGGGAGCTGCGGGAGACGGGGGCCTGCTGGACCCGGAGTTACGTCAGGGACTTCCTGCCGCCAACCCGCGCGGCCTGACCCGGAAGCGGGCCGGGGCCGGGGGGGGGGCGGGCGCGCGGCGCCCCCCCCCGCTGGGGGCCCCCCCCCCGCCGGGGGGCGGCGGGGGGCGGGGGGGGCGGGCCCCCCCCCCCGGCGGCCCGCCCCCGGCCGGGCCCGCCGCGGGGCGTCCGCCCCCGCCCCACGGCCCCGGCAGTGAGGTGCCCGGCTCCGGTGCGGTTGCCGCTGGAGCGCGTCAGTCGACGCTGGGCAGGATGTGCGGCTCGGCGAGGTCGTCCTCGTACCCGGCGAGCCTGATCGGCGCCGAACGGGACCACACCTCCAGGCTGCCGAGCGTGTCGGGCCCTCGGCGGGGGGCCCGCTCAACGGGTTCCGGGGGTTGGTCGCTGGTGGTCTTCTCTGGTGTCACCGCGCACTCCTTCTGTGTCGGGTCACCCTCCGGGTCGGCTGGCTCCACGCTGTCGGCGGGCGCCCGGCGGCCGGTCGGGCATGGCTAGAGGGCAGTTCGGACGCGGTGGCGCCGGCAACTCGCTGAGGAGCGGACCGTGTGAGTGGTTCGCCCCGGGACGGACCATGGGTACGGGTACGAACCCCTTGGTGCTGTCCGTCCGCTACAGCCTAACCATCTGAGCGGGCAGCTGCTCTATAGGGCCGGTAACAAATAGGGGCGGCTCAGGGGGGTGTCGACGCCATCCGGCCATGATCCGCTGGCGGGCGGCCGACCTTCGCCCACCAGCGGCGACGACGCCCGCCCGCACCACGGGTCGACGAACGGCTGCCCGCACCCCAGGGGGGTGCGGGCAGCTGGGCCGTCCGGGTGAGGCGGGGTGTGCGGTGCGGCGACCGGGACCGGAGGGTCAGGCCCGCCGCGGCGGGATCACCACTTGCCCGGCGCGTAGTCCTTCATGAAGACCCCGTACAGGTCCTCGCCCGCCTCGCCGCGCACGATCGGGTCGTACACCCGTGCCGCGCCGTCCACGAGGTCCAGGGGCGCGTGGAACCCGGCGTCGGCGAGCCGGATCTTGTCCGGGTGCGGACGCTCGTCGGTGATCCAGCCGGTGTCGACGGCCGTCATCAGGATGCGGTCCTGCTCGAACATCTCCTCGGCGCTGGTGCGGGTGAGCATGTTGAGCGCGGCCTTGGCCATGTTGGTGTGCGGGTGCCCGGCGCCCTTGTAACCGCGGTTGAAGACGCCCTCCATCGCCGACACGTTGACGATGTAGGCACGACGCGCGCCGCCCGCCACGGCTGCGGTCATCGCCGGGCGCAGCCTGCTGATCAGGATGAACGGCGCGGTGGAGTTGCAGAGTTGGACCTCCAGCAGCTCCACGGGGTCCACCTCGTCGACGGTCTGCACCCAGCTGTTGCTGGCGTGCAGGTCGGGGACGAGCCCGCCCGCGTCGATCGCGGTTCCCGCGGCGATGCGCTCCAGGGACGCCGAGCCGGAGACCAGGGCCAGCTCGGTGACGTCCTGCGCGGACAGCCCGCCTTCACGGGCGGCGGGCAGGGCGGCCACGGCTCCCGACCCGAACCCGCCGATGATCTCGGCGGCGGGCAGTTCGCCCGCCGGCAGTGGCGCCGACTCGGCGGCGAGCAGTTCGCCGTAGGCGCGCGGGGAGCGGCGGACCGTCTGGGCGGCGTTGTTGACCAGGATGTCGAGGGGGCCCGCTGCGCTTACCGAGTCGGCGAGGGCCACCACCTGGGCGGGGTCGCGCAGGTCGATGCCGACGATCTTGAGTCGGTGCATCCAGTCGTCGCTGTCGGGCATGGCCTTGAAGCGGCGGATCGCATCGTTGGGGAACCGGGTGGTGACGGTGGTGTGGGCACCGTCCCGGAGCAACCGCAGGGCGATGTACATGCCGATCTTGGCGCGTCCGCCGGTGAGCAGGGCCCGCTTGCCGGTCAGATCGGTCCCCGCCTCGCGCTTGGCCCGGTTGGTGGCGGCGCAGTCGCGGCAGAGCTGGTGGTAGAACGCGTCGACCTCGACGTAGCGGGCCTTGCAGGTGTAGCAGGACCGGGGGCGCTGGAGTATCCCGGCGAGCTCGCCCGAGGCACTGCCGGAGGGCAGGATGCCCTGGGTCTCGTCGTCGATGCGCTCGGCGGAGCCCGTGGCGGTGGCCTCGGTGACCGTCTTGTCGTGAGCGGTCTTCGCGGCCCTGCGCTCCTGGCGGCGGCGCTGCTTCACGGTGCGGTAGATGCCGGCGGTCGCCCGTCGCACGGTGATCGCGTCGGGGTGGTCGACGTCCAACTCGTCGAGCTCTTCGAGCACGCTCAGGCACACGGCGAGCCGTTCCGGGTCGATGCCCGGACCGTAGATGGGAAGGTCCTCTGTCGCCGTCATGCCGTTCCTCGTGCCGCTCGTGCCGCCGTGGCCCGGGGGTCGGCCGGGCAGGGTGGTGGGTGGTCGTCCGAAAGCGGAACTTTACGTGAGGGGCCCGCCCGCACGCCAAACCGCGGCCCCGTGCTCGGGGCCGGAGCGGGGGCCGCTGCGACCGCTCAGACCGCGGTGGCCTGGCGCAGGGCCGAGAGTTCGGCGCCGAAGGCGGCGGCGAGGGCGTCCAGGTCGGGGACGGCGAGGGCGTCGGCGACGAGCCCGATGTGCACCCCGCCCCGGTAGGTGGAGACGGCGACCGCGACGGACTGGCCGTGGGCGAGGGGGGCGAGCGGGTAGACCTCCGTGAGGGGGCAGCCCCCGAGGCGCAGGCCGAGACTGGGCAGCGGCACGCTGGTGACCAGGATGTCGAAGAGGAGCCGGGCGGCCTGCGCGACGACGGGCCCGCTGACCCGGTGGCCGAGTGCGGGCAGGTGGTCGGCCAGGAGTGCCACGGCCCCGGCGCCCCGCTGGGGACCCGCCTCCTTGTTGCGGTCCATGGCGGTGCGCACGGCCCGCAGCCGGGCCAGCGGGTCGCCTTCGTCGACCGGCAGCCGCAGGAGGTAGCCGGAGAGTCGGTTGCCGTGGGGGTGCCCGGTGCCGGAGCGGCGCCGGGAGACGGGCACCAGCGCCCGTGGCCGTACCCGGTCGTCGCCGTCGCCACGGCCGTCGAGCCAGCGCCGCAGGGCCCCCGCGACGAGGGCGAGCACCACGTCGTTGACGGTGCCGCCGGCGGTCTTGCGGATCCGGTGGACGTCGTCGAGGTCGAGGAGCACCCCGGCCGTCCGGCGGGTGCCGGTGGGGCGGGAGGTGAGCGCGGGAGAGGAGCGCACGTCCCAGGTGGCGCGGGCGACGGCGGCGCCGATGTCCAGGGCGCGGGTCAGCTCGGCGGCGGCGCCCCGCAGGCGCTCGGCCAGCGGTGTCGCTCCGGCCACGGGCGCACGGCGCGGTCCCGGACCGGTGGCCCGGTGCGGGCGTTCCTCGGTGGCGGTGGGGTCCATCATCCCGGCGGCGAGGGTCAGGGCGCGCATCCCGTCGGCGAGTGCGTGGTGGAACTTGAAGAGCACGGCGAAGCAGGAGTCGTCTTCGACGGCAGGGAGGACCAGGGCCTCCCACGGCGGCTTCGTCCGGTCGAGGGGCCGGCTCATGGCGTGTCCGGCGGCCGAGTGGAAGTCGGACACGGGGTCGGACAGGCGGACGTGTTCCGCCGGGTCGAAGTGGGCGGACGGTTCCCGCGCGGCCCCGCCGAGGGGAACGGTCACGTCCCGGATCCGCATCCGCAGTCCGGGGACGGCCGCGGCGCGGGTGGCGAGCAGTTCCGCCGCGTGCCGGGCGGCGCCGGGGGCGCCCTCCGCGAAGACGCCGAGGGCGCCCATGTGCATGGGGTGGCGGGCCGACTCCATGTTCCAGAAGGCCAGGTCGAGGGGTGCCAGCGGGTCGGTGCCCATGCTCTGCTCTCGCGTGGGAGACGGGGTACGCAGTCAATCGCCGCGGTCCGCCCCGGTCAAGCACGGTCACCCCGTACACGGGCGGCAGCGCGGGAAGTCCCCCCGTCCGGGAGGCGACGGCCCGCCAGCCGGCTCAGCGGCGGGCGGCGCCCGGGTCCAACGGCGGCGGCGCGGCGTCCTTCCCGGTGCCCCAGGTGGAAGGCGCGTCGCCGACCGTGAACGACAGGTCGCGCACTGCGCGGAGGGTGTCGGTGGTCAGATGGGTGTGCGGATGGGGCGTGCCGTCCAGCGTGGCCGCGCGGATGTAACGCCGGTCCGCGGTGACCCCGGGGGCCCGGATGCTGAAGCCGCCCTTCGGGTAGTGGCGGCGGTCGAGGGTGAGGTCGACGCGCGGGAACACCGGGGTGGACAGGCCCCACACGTCGGTGCCCGGGCGCACCGGGTAGATGCCGAGGGCGGACAGGACGTGCCAGGCGGACATCGTGCCGAGGTCGTCGTTGCCGGTCATCCCGGTGGGCCCGTCGGTGAACAGGGTGAGCGCCGCGTGCACCACGTCGGTGGTCTGCCAGGGCCGGCCGGTGGCGAGGTAGGTGTAGGGGGCGATGAGGTCGGGCTCGTTCTGTGGGTTGTACCGGTCGGCGTGGTAGTAGGCGTACGGCCCGTTGACCCAGACCTCGCGGGCGGTTCGGGCGGGGTCGGCGAGCAGTTGCTCGTAGGCGAAGAAGGCGTCGAGGCGGGCGTTGGTCCGCTCGCGCCCGCCGAGGAGGTCGATCAGGCCGGGGAGGTCCTGCGGGACGAGCCACTGGTACTGCCAGGAGGTGCCTTCGTGGAAGCCGACGCTGTGGGCCGGGTCGGCGGGTCCGGTGAAGGCCCCGGCGCCGTCCCGGGCGCGGAAGAAGCCGGTGGCGGGGTCGAGCAGGGTGCGGTAGGCGCGGGAGCGGGCGGCGTAGCGGCGGGCGTCCTCGTGGTGGCCGAGGTCACGGGCCATCTCGGCGAGCGCCGCGTCGGAGAGGGCGTACTCCAGGGTGGCGGACGCCCCGTGGTCGAAGTCCGAGTCACCGGGTTTGGCGTGCGGGCGGCCGTGCAGGTAGGGGGCGTACCCGTGTTCCAGGTAGGCGGCGTTGGCCTCCCTGCCGACCGCCGGGGAGTCGGCGGGCGGTACGCCGTCGGCGTTGCGTTTCAACGCCCGGTACGTCTCCTCCTCGTGGCCCTCGAGGAGTCCCTGTTGGTAGGCGTTGGTGAGGAACGGGGTGACCGGGTCGCCGGTCATGATGTTCGTCTCGACCGTTCCGTAGCCCCATTTGGGGAGCCAGCCGCTGTCCTTGCCGATCTGGAGGACCGAGCGGGCCATGTCCCGTGACTCGCGGGGCGCGAGGAGGGCGAGGAGTTGTGCCTGGGTGCGGTAGGTGTCCCAGAGGGACCAGTTCTGGTAGTAGGTGAAGCCCTTCGCCCGGTGGACCCGTTGGTCCCAACCGCGGTAGCGGCCGTCGGTGTCGCTGCCGAGGTTCGGCGCCAGGAAGGACCGGTAGAGGGAGGAGTAGAACGTCCGGCGCGCCTCGGGGTCGCCGCCGTGGACGCGCACGTTGTCGAGGCGGTCCTCCCAGGCGGCGTGCGCGGCGCTGCGCACGCGGTCGAAGGAACGGCCGCCCTCGGCGCGCAGGTTGCGGGCGGCTCCCGGGGCGTCCACGTAGGACAGGGCGGTGGTGGCCTCGACGGTGCGGTCGCCCCGGGTGTCGAAGCGGAGCCAGGCACCGCTGCGGCCGGTGGTGGCGGTCGCGGTGGTCGTGCCTGTGGTGACGGTGGCGCCGCGCCAGGTGCCGTGGGTGGTGAAGGGGCGGTCGAAGCGGGTGAGGGTGTGGACCGTGTACGGCTCGGTGGCCTGGCAGAAGCCGCTGCCCGTGATGCTGGTGCGCACGGTGCGGTCGTCCAGGATCTCGACCTCGCTGGCGCGGTTGCGGTGCAGTGCCTGACCGGCGTTGAGCAGGACGTTGGCCTTGGCCGTGGCGGGGAAAGTGTAGCGCTGGACGCCGGTGCGGGCGGTGGCGGTGAGTTCGGCGCGGATGCCGCTGCCGAGGTCGGCCCGGTAGTAGCCGGGGGCGGCGCGCTCGTCGGCGTGGTCGAAGGGGACGGCGTACTTGGCGTTGTCCGTCTCGGTGACGTCTCCGGTGGTCGGCAGGACCGGTAGGTCGCCCCCGATGCGGCAGCCCACCCCGGACAGGTGCACGGTGGAGAAGCCGCGGATGCGGGTGTCGGCGTGGTCGTAGCCGGTGTTGTGGCCGGTGTCGGGGGAGAGTTGGACCATGCCGAAGGGCACGGCGGCGCCGGGGTAGGTGTTGCCCTCGTTGGTGGTGCCGATGAACGGGTTCACCAGTTCGGTCGGGTTCTGCGGGGGCGTGGCCTGTGCCGCGGTGGTCTGCGGGGCGGCGAACCCGCCGGCGATCAGGGCGAGTGCCGTCACCGCGACCGCGCAGCGCGGGAGGTGCGGACGCCGGGTCCGTGCCATGGGGGGAGACCTCCGGGAGGGTGGTGTCGCCGCTGTCGCCGTGCGGGTGCGAAGGCGGCGGGCGGACCTCGTGCGTACGGCGTTGCCCGGGGCCGGGTGGTGGACGGCGGGTCAGCGGGGGCTCATTCTTGGCAGCGGGAACGGGGTGGTCAAGGCGCCGTGCGGGTGGGCACGTCCTGTCCCCCGTACGGCCGTTGTCCTTCGGGCCGCGGCGCCCGCGGGCCGTCCCCCGTGGGGAGGACGGCCGGGGGCTGACCCGCGTCCACCTTGGGGACGACTACGGGCGGAGTTCCCTAAGGGGACTACTCCATCGGCAGTAGGACGGATTGCGTGCTCAGGTACGACGACGTGACGACCCATGAGCGGGATGCTGGAACCATGACATCCCACCCACCGCCGCGCCGGGCGCGCCGCACCCCGCGTAGGGCCCTCCGTACTGCCGGGAGACGCGCATGAGCGGCTTCGTCCTCGCGGTGGTGCTCTGCCTCGTGTCTGCGGTGGCGTACGCGGGTGGGGCGATCGTCCAGGAGCGGGTGGCGGCGAACGCCCCGGACCGTGTCCTCGCGGCGCTGCGGCGTCCCGCGTGGTGGGGCGCGGTCGGGCTCAACGGCGTCGGAGCGGTGCTCCACGTGATCGCGCTCGCTTACGGACCGCTCAGCCTGGTGCAGCCGTTGGGCGCCCTGACGATCGTGTTCGCGCTGCCGATGGCGGCCTACTTCGTGCACCGCAAGGCGGGGGCGGCGGCCTGGCGCGGGGCGCTGATGGCGACGGTCGGCCTGGCCGGTCTGTTGTCGCTGATGGGCGCCGCCGACGACCAGTCCATGGACGGTCAAGAACGCGTGGTGCTGGCGCTGGTGACCGCGGGCGTGCTGGTGACCCTGACGGTGGCGGGTCGGGCGGCCCACCGGCATCCGGCGGTGCGCAGCGTGTTGCTGGCCGGTGGCGCCGGTGTGGCGTTCGGGATCGGATCGGTGTTCACCAAGGCCGTCGCCGTGGACTGGGCGGGCCGTTCGCCCTCGGTGGACGTCATGAGCCTCGTGGTGATCGCGGTGATGGCGACGGCGGGCATGTTCCTGTCCCAGTCGTCGTACCGGGGCGCGGGGCTGGCGGCGCCGTTGTCGACCGTCACGGTGGTGAACCCGGTGGTGGCCACCGCGGTGGGGCTGACGCTGTTCGGCGAGACGTTCCGTTACGGGGCGACGGGGACCCTGCTCGCCCTCGGCTGCGGGGTGGTCGCGGCGGGCGGTCTGATCCTGTTGACGACCGAACGCATCGGACGCGAGCAGCAGGCGGGCACCTCGGTGACCGCGGACGAGGAGTCGGACACCGCGGGTACCGGGGCGGGCGACCGGCCGGACGACGAGGTGAGCGAAACGGACGTGCTGCCCGGAAGGCGGCCGGACGGGGCGGTCCCGGGAGTGCTGACGGTTTCCTCCGGCGTGTCGGCCGTGCCCTCGCAGCGCATCGGCCCGCAGGGGCACCGCGAGCCGGAGCTGCCCGGCGAGTTGCGCAGGCCGCGCGAGTCGGGGGCGGGGGCGGGACCGCGTTCGGTGCGGGACCACACGGAGTACCGGATCCACCTGCTGCGGGACCGGGTGGGAACGTAGGTCCGGGTCGGCCCCGGCGGCGGGTGCCGCCGGGGCCGGTCGGTGTCAGATGCGGACGCCGCCCGCGCGCAGGTAGGCCACCGGGTCGATGTCCGTGCCGAAGCCGGGGCCCGTGCGGATCTCGAAGTGCAGGTGGGGCCCGGTGCTGTTGCCGGTGTTGCCCGAACGGCCTATGCGCTGCCCGCTCACCACGCTCTGACCGGACCGGACGGAGATCGCGGAGAGGTGGGCGTACTGGCTGTACCGGCCGTCCGTGTGACGGATGATCACCTGGTAGCCGTACGATCCGGCCCATCCGGCGGACACCACCTGGCCGTTGGCCACGGATCTGACCGAGGTCCCGGTGGGCACCGGGAAGTCGATGCCCGTGTGGTACCCCTTCGACCAGTGCCGGCCGGCCACCCGGTAGCCCGTGCCGGTGTCGGCGGCGACCGGGGCGGTGAGTTGGCCGGAGGATCGGCGGTCGTCGCCGCGGGTGGCCGAGGCGGGTTGACGGCGTTCGGGAGTGTCCTTCTTCTTGGGTTTCGCGGTGGCCGAATCTCGACCGCTCTTCTCCGGCGCGGCGGACGGTTTCTTGGCCGCGGGCTTGTCGGCCGCGGGCTTCTCGGCCGCGGGCTTCTTCGCCACCGGTTTCTTCGCCTGCGGTTCGGCGGCCCGCTTGCGTTCCCGGTCGGCGGGCCGGTCGCGCTCCTTGGGAGCGGTGCGCGCCTTGGGGTCCAGGGCGAGCCGCTGACCGGGGATGATCAGGTCGGGGTCGTCGCCTATCGTCGCCCGGTTCCCCTGGTACAGGCGCTGCCAGCCACCGGGGACCCGGCGGTCGGCGGCGATCCCGGAGAGCGAGTCCCCGGTGACAACGGTGTACATCTTCGCCTTGCCCGCGCGGGACTGCGGGGTGGTCTCCGGCTTGGCGTCCCGTGCGTCACCGCGGGCCGACCGGTCGGGCAGCGCCTTCTGCCGGCCGGCCGTGGGGTTGACGTCGGGTGCGTCGCCGCCGCGGGTGAGGCCCGCGCGGACCGAGCAGTTGGGCCAGGCACCGGGGCCCTGCCCCTTGAGCACCCGCTCGGCGATGGCGATCTGCTGGTCCTTGGTGGCCAGGTCGGCGCGGGGTGCGTAGACCCGGCCGCCGTACTCCTCCCAGGTGGACTGGGTGAACTGGAGGCCGCCGAAGTAGCCGTTGCCGGTGTTGGTGTTCCAGTCACCGCTGGACTCGCAGGCGGCGACCTTGTTCCAGGTGCTGACGTCCGCCGCGTGGGCGAGGTCGGCGCCGATGAGCGGCATGGCGAATCCGGCGCCGCCGACGGTGAGGGTCAGAGAGGTCCGGTTGATCCGCTTCGGCTGGACCCTGCGGTGTCGGCCACGCACGGCCATTTGCGCCCCCTTGTTGTCCTACGGGGTCGGCCCCCGAGGCATCAGGATTCGCCAAACTATGTGTTACCCGGCCGGGCGGACAAGAGGGTAATCAGTCGCTCACCGACCGCACGGCCGGCCCCGGTGCGTGCCGG
Organism: Streptomyces sp. NPDC059816; assembly: GCF_042732055.1. NCBI lineage: Bacteria > Bacillati > Actinomycetota > Actinomycetes > Kitasatosporales > Streptomycetaceae > Streptomyces > Streptomyces sp. NPDC059816. The sequence continues at coordinate 200,390 of NZ_JBHWIQ010000013.1, read as the reverse complement.
GGCCGGCACGGTCCGCTACCCCTTCAAGTGTTCCGACACCCAGCGCAGTTGGACTGCCTGCTGATAGGGGCCGCCGCCCTCGTGACCGTTGAAGGAGTACACCTCCATGGAGCGCTCCCCACCTGCGTAGGCGTTGAACGCGGCGAACACCGTGGACGGCGGGCACACCTCGTCCTCCAGTGCCGTGGAGAAGAGGGCGGGCGCACGGCCCCGGGCCGCGAAGTGCACCCCGTCGAAGTAGGACAGGGTGTGGAAGACCCGCTCCTCTCCCCCGCGACGCGCCTTCAGGTACGCACCGATCTCGCGGTACGGAAGGCGGTCGGTGAGGGTGGCTCCCCTGCGGAAGTGGCACAGGAACGGCACGTCGGGGGCGATGGCCGCCAGGTCAGGCACCAGACCGCCCACGGCGAGCGTGATCCCGCCCCCCTGACTGCCGCCGACGGCGGCGACCCGGTCCGCGGCGACCAACGGGTGGCTGCGGACCGCGTCGACCGCCCGGACCGCGTCGGTGAACACCCTGCGGTAGTAGTAGTCCCGGGGGTTCTCGACGCCCCGGGTCATGAAGCCGGGGTGCGAGGGCGGGGAGCCGACCGGGTCCGGCGTGTCGCCCTGCCGGTCCCCGTCGCAGCCCTGTCCCCGGGTGTCCATCACGAAGTGGGCGAACCCGGCGGTCGCCCACAGCAGGTGCTCGTGCGGCAGTCCGCGACCGTCGCCGTAGCCGAGGTACTGGACGACCGCCGGTATCGGCCCGGTCGTGCCGGCGGGCAGTACGAGCCATCCCTTGACGGGGTGTCCGCCGAAGCCCGCGAACGTCACGTCGAAGACCTCGACGCCGACGAGCGCCGCGTCGACCGGCACGAAACGGGCGTCGACGTCGTGCTCACGGGCCTCGCCCAGGGTCTGCTGCCAGAAGGCGTCGAAGTCCTCCGGTTCCGACAGATCGGGGCGATAGGTGCGCAACTCGGGAAGGGGCAGATCGAAATGGGCCACGGATGTTCCTTTTCGTACAGGTTGTCGGCGCCCCACCCTACGGGTGAGCGCAATACTGATCATCACGACCTACAACATCCGAATCCAGGAGCCTCAGGAATGACCACCCAAGCTCAGATCGGTGTCACGGGCCTCGCCGTGATGGGACGCAACCTCGCTCGCAACTTCGCCCGCAACGGCTACACCGTCGCCCTACACAACCGCACCGCCTCGCGCACCCACGACCTCGTCAGGCAGTTCGGCGAGGAGGGCATCTTCGTACCCACGGAGAGCGCCAAGGACTTCGTCGCCGCCCTGGAACGCCCGCGCCGCCTGGTGATCATGGTGAAGGCGGGGGAGCCGACGGACGCCGTGATCCGGGAGTTCGCCCCACTGCTGGAACCGGGGGACACCATCATCGACGGGGGCAACGCGCACTTCGCGGACACCCGACGCCGCGAGCGGGAGCTGCGCGAGCAGGGACTCCACTTCGTCGGCGCCGGCATCTCCGGCGGCGAGGAGGGCGCACTGCACGGGCCGAGCATCATGCCCGGCGGTCCGGCCGAGTCGTACGCGTCGCTCGGGCCGATGCTGGAGAGGATCTCCGCGAAGGCGAAGGACGGCGCGCCCTGTGTGACGCACATCGGGCCGGACGGCTCCGGACACTTCGTCAAGATGGTGCACAACGGCATCGAGTACGCCGACATGCAGCTCATCGCCGAGGCGTACCAGCTGTTGCGCGATGTCGCGGGGTACTCTCCCGCGCGGATCGCGGAGATCTTCCGCGAGTGGAACACCGGCCGGCTGGACTCGTACCTCATCGAGATCACCGCCGAGGTCCTCTCCCACGTCGACGCGGCGACCGGGAAGCCGTTCGTGGACGTCGTCCGGGACAGCGCCGAGCAGAAGGGCACCGGCCGCTGGACCGTGCAGATCGCGCTCGACCTGGGGGTTCCGGTGTCGGGCATCGCGGAGGCCGTGTTCGCACGGTCCGTGTCCGGCCACACGGACCTGCGCGACGCCTCCCGGTCGCTGCCGGGGCCGACGGCCCGGCCCCTCGACGAGGCGCAGGCCTCGGCGTTCGCCCGGCAGGTGGAGCAGGCCCTGTACGCGTCGAAGATCGTCTCGTACACCCAGGGCTTCCACGAGATCGCCGCGGGCAGCGCGGAGTACGACTGGAACATCGACCTGGGCGCGGTGGCGTCGATCTGGCGGGGCGGCTGCATCATCCGTGCGGCGTTCCTGGACCGCATCCGGGCCGCGTACGACGCACGGCCCGAGCTGCCGAGCCTGCTCTCGGACGAGGGCTTCGCCAAGGAGATCGGAGCGGCGCAGGACGACTGGCGGGCGGTGCTGGTCGCCGCGACGCAGCAGGGCGTTCCGACGCCCGGTTTCTCGGCGGCGCTCGCGTACTACGACGCGTTGCGCGCCGAGCGGCTGCCGGCGGCGCTGACCCAGGGGCAGCGGGACTTCTTCGGGGCGCACACCTACCGGCGCACGGACCGGGACGGCTCGTTCCACACCCTGTGGGGCGGGGACCGTTCGGAGGTGTCCGCCGACTAGCCCGCCGAGCCGAACGGGCCCCGGGACCGGTCGCGCACCGGTTCCGGGGCCCGTGGGCGGGGCCGGACGGACCTACGGGTTCAGGAAGGTGATCCTGCCGGGCGCGGGCGGTGACCTCGGTGAACACGGTGAAGCCGTTGCCGCCGTTGGTGAGGAAGTCGTTGACGGGCACCCGGTAGGTGCCGTCCGCGGTGACGGGCTGCCCCTTCACCCGGATGGCGTCGGCCAGCAACCGGTCCGCTCCGGACCGGCTCAGGTCGACCGAGTAGCGGAGCTCGTCGGACAGTTGGAGGCAGACGGGCACGGCCGCGTCGGCGCCGCTGAACTGTTGCCGGAGCGCCGCGGTGAGTTGGGCACCGGTCAGCGGCGTGGGTGCGCAGGGAGCCGACCTGGGCGGCGGTGAGGAAGCTGCCGAGCGGGGTCGATGAGCTTCGCCATCGCGGACTGCCACCGATCATGTCGCCCGCTGCGACGGTCAGCGTGTTGCGTTGGTCCGCCCGTGCACGCTCCGCGAGGGTGGCCAACTGCGCGAGGCCGCCCGCCTGGATCGCCTGACCCCGGTGCGTGATGCGGCCGGCCACGCCGTCCACGGGGTCGAGGTTGCCGTGGAGGTCGTTGAGGGCGAGCAGTTGAACGGGCTCGCGCGGCGCGGGCGCGGCGCTGGGCGCCGCCGCGGACCGGCGGCGCAGGAGATCAGCCGGACGGCGGGGTGCTTCACCCCCGACCGGTAGTGGTCGTTCGATCCTCCACGCCCCGGCCCGCGGTGGCCGGCTGACGCTCAGGAGGCGGGTCCCGGTTGCGGGGTCGGCTCGGGGCCGGGGGGCTCGGGGACCGGCGACGGCGAGGGCACGGGTTCGGGGGCGGGCGGGGACGGCGGACGGGGGCCGGGGGGTGTGGGGACCGGGTCGGTCGGCGGGGGCTGCGGATGGTCGGGGCCCGGCAGCGGGCCGGGGGTCGGTCCGGGCGGCACGGGGGTGGGGAAGGGATGGGTCATGAGGGGCCTCCGATGGTCGCGGTCGACTAGCTGGACTCCTCCCCCGGCTACCCGCTCCCCCACCCGGGAGTGCCCGTCCGCTCACCCCGAGGGGGGACGCCGACCGGCGCCTCAGCCGAGCAGGCGCCGTAGCGCGGCGCAGGCAGCCGCCTCGGTGGTGTGGTGGGTGACCACCTCGTACCTGCCGCGTTCGTAGACCCCGGTCTCCCAACCTCCGTCCGACGAGCGGCGCAGGAACAAGAAGTCGGTGGGGACGGGGACCGGCTCGTGGGCGTCCTCGATGCGGTAGTAGCCGTCGGGGACGCCCGCGGCGGCGAGCGCGCGGTGCAACTCGTAGCGGTTCACCGGGTCACCTGCCCGGCGGCGTCCCTCGAGGGGTCAGCGGGTGGCCGGGGTGAGGTAGCCATGGTCGAGGAGCCACTTGACGTTCAGGCGCTGGCCCTGGCCCGGGTCGAGGAAGACGGGGTCGAGTTTGATCTGCTTGCCGCCGCCGGGCTGCTCGAACCACGGGGCGATGCCGCCCTTCCACACCCAGAAGGGCTTGGCCACCTTGTAGACGCGGTAGTCGCAGGGGACGGCGGCGTCCCGGGTGTTGAGGCTCTGCGGAGGCAACGCCCGCTTGGCGTAGGCGTCGCCCGCCGGAGCGAGGTAGGAGCCGTACTCGGAGCCGAAGCGGTCGAGGCGCTGGCCCTTGCGCAGCTTCGCCGGTTCCTTGTCGAGCTGCCCGTTGACCTCGGCGAATCCGTCGTTGGGCGGGTACTTCCAACCACCGGTGTCGGCGGGGCCCTCCCAGTACTTCTTCAGGAAGTCCTCGGAGTTGAGCTGGCCGGTGCGCTGCCAGCCCTTGAGGAGCGGGCCGACCGGCTTGTCGCGTTTGGCCGGGAGGTGCTCGGGGCCGAGCCGGGCATCGCCCTCGTACGCGCCGGTGCAGGGCGCGGCCGTGGGGGCGGCGGGGGAGCCCGCGGCGGTGGGGGCGGGGGCGGCATGGGCGGCGGGTGCCGCCGCCGCGGTCGCCGCGACACCGAGCGCGGCCAGGACGGTACGGACGCGGTTCACTCAGACATCTCCTCGGGTGGTGATCATCCGAGCGCACAGCTTACGCACCGCGTTCGTGCGAGCGCGATGCGTATCGCCCACCTGGTCAGTGTCGGATCCAAAGCAGACCCGCCGTTCGGCGGGGGGGCGACGAGGAGTCACCCACGGCCCGGTGACCGGTCGGCGAGCAGGGCCGGTACGTCACCGAGGAGGAGCGACGCGGGAAGGTGTGGAGTCGATCAGACGGGACACAAGCGGGAGGACCGTAAGGAGTTCATCCCGTGCACCCATCGTCACCCGAGGTCCTTCGCGACCTGCTCACCCGGTACGCGACCCTGCGCATCGCCGTCGCCGAACAGGACGGCCCTCGGCAGCGCCGGGCGCTGGAGGACGTCTCCCGTGCCCTGTGCCAGGTGACCCGCACCGACGACCCGCGGGACGCGGTCGCCGCGGCGGACACCGCACTCGCCCGGAGCTGCTGTGGCGCGCACGCCCCGTCGGCCGTGCGCCGGGCGGCCTGAGCCGCCCCCGTGGCCGAGCCGTTCGCATCCGCCCCACCGCGCACCTCGGCCGGTGCCGCGGTCGCCCGAGGGGCGGGCCCCGGCGAGAGCCGGCCGGCTTCTGACGCCGGAGCGGGCGCCGCCCGAGTCGGGCACCCCGCGGTCACGGGGTGCCCCGCAACCGCCGGCGAGGCCCGTCGCCTGGTGCTGGCCCTGATGAGCGGGCACTCACCGGGTGGGTCCGCCCGGCTGGACGAACCCACCGTCCTAGACGAACCCACCGTCATCGACCTGCTGTTGGTGACCTCCGAACTCGTCACCAACGCCCTCGTGCACGGCGGTGGGGTGACGCGCTTCGAAGCGACCGTGGTGCCCGACGGCGTGCGGCTGACCGTGTGCGACCGCAGCGAGGCGCTGCCCGGCGCCGCCCACGGCCGGAGCGGGTTCCCCCGACCGCACCTGGGCGGCGGCTACGGGTGGCCGCTGATCATCCGACTGGCACGGGAGATCACCGTGACCCGGCTCCCCGGGGGCGGCAAGGCCGTCCGCGCTCTCGTACCGACGGGCTGATCCGCCGGACCGGTTCGGGCCCCTTCACCACTGCTCGGGGTGCGCGGCGACGTACCGCTTGGCGGCCCGCAGGAGCTCCGGATCGGCGACGGGCGCCTCCTCCGGATGGCGGGCGGCCCACTTCACGACGTACGGGCACAGCGGGGCGACCGGGACGCCCTCGCGCGCGGCGATGGTGTACAGCTCACGGGCGAGGGACCCGGCGATGCCCCGGCCCTCGAACTCCGGCCGCACCACGGTGTGCACGGGGACCAGGGCGGGACCCGGTTCCGTCAGGACGAAGTAGGCGATGTGACCGGCGAGTTCGCCGTCCGCGTGGGCTTCCAGCCGGCCTGCCGCGCGGTCGTCCCTGATCTCCGTGTCGGTCATGGTGTTCCCGTTCCTCCGGTCTGCTCGTCGATCCGGGACCGCTGGTACGGGCCCGGACGTTCCACGTGGTGCGGCACCCGGTGACGACTCGGCCGCCCCTCCGGTGCTGGTGCTGGTGCTGGTGCTGGTGCTGGTGCTGGTGCTGGTGCTGGTGCTGGTGCTGGTGCTGGTGCTGGTGCTGGTGCTGGTGCTGGTGCGACGACGGTACGGGCCCGGGGGGCTCGGCGCGGCGTCGGGCTCGCCTCAGCGGGCACGTTCGTACCCTCAGGCGGACGCGGGCACCGCGGTGTGCGGGGCCCGCCGGGTGTCGCCGCCGGGTGCCGGTGCGGAGGGGTCGGCGCCGAGCTCGACGATCCGGTTGCCCTCGTCGACGTGGACCACCCGGGGACGCAGCGCCCTGGCCTCGGCGTCCTCGACCTGGGCGTAGCTGATGATGATCACCAGGTCGCCGGGGTGCACCAGGTGGGCCGCCGCGCCGTTGATCCCGATGACGCCGGTACCCCGCTCGCCCTCGATGACGTACGTCTCCAGGCGGGCGCCGTTGGTGATGTCGACGATGTGGACGAGCTCACCGGGCAGCAGGTCAGCGGCGTCCAGGAGGTCCGCGTCGATCGTCACGGAACCGACGTAGTGCAGGTCAGCCTGGGTGACGGTCGCCCGGTGGATCTTGGACTTAAACATGGTGCGCAGCATCGGGGTACTCCTGGGGCTAGGCTCCCTGCCTGCGTTTATGCAGGTCAAGGGCGGTTTCTCCACCCTACAACGAGATGATGCCGGGCAGGGGCCCGCGGGTCTCCCCGGCCCGCTGGAGCTGGCCCCACTCCTGTCGAACAATCTGGCGGGCCGTTGTTGCGGACTTGCAGTGCGGGGGAGCTTGGAACGCGGCGAGGACGTACGGACGCTCCGCAGGAGGCTCAAGGCCTTTCGGGCTCAGCGGTCCGCCTGCTGTGCGAGTCCGTCGAGGAGAAGGTCGAGACCGAAGGTGAACTCGTCGTCGGGGTTGACTGCGGTGAGGCTTTCGGCCGTGGCGGCGATGGCGGGGTGGGTGGTGGGGTCGAGTTTGCCGTAGTAGTCGGCGAGGGGCGGGCCGTCGGATTCGCGCTGCTGGACGGCGAAGCCGATGACGTAGTGGCCGACGGCGATGAAGGCGCGGGCCGCCAGAGCGGGCGGCAGGCCGTGGCGGAGCAGGGCGGCGAGGACGCGTTCGCGCTGGGCGAGGGCGTTGGGGCCGACGGGGACGTGGTCCATGAGGGTGGGAAGGAGGCTGGGGTGCCGGGTGAGGACAGCGCGCAGCTGGTGCCCCATGGTGCTCAGTACGTCCCTCCAGCTGGCGGGAGCGGCTGGAGGGACGGTGTCGGCTTCGCCGAGGGCGAGGTCGACGGTCAGGGCGAGGATTTCGTCCTTGTTGGCGAAGTGGCGGTAGAGGGTGGCGGTACTGGAGCCGAGGGCGTCGGCGAGGGTGCGCAGGGAGAACGCCTGAACGCCGTGTTCGTCGATGAGGTGCAGGGCGGTGGCGACCATGTGGTCGGTGTCGAGGGAGGGCCGGCCGCGGCCCCGGCGGGGGGTAGCGGTCGGTGCGGTGCGCCGGAGCCACCAGGCCGGGGTTCCGGGGGCGGGGGTGCTGGTCATGCGGTGTCCTTTGTGCACGGGGCCTGGTTCGCGGGGTGGGTTTGCGGTTCACGGTAGCGGGCGCGGGGCCGCCGGAGACGCGATCGTGCTGCCGGTGGCCCCGCGGTCAGGCCGCGGGTGGGGCGGGGGTGAGCCGGCGGAGGGTTTCGGTGAGGCCGGCCCCGGGGGGCGTGGGGGTGCCGGGCCGGTGGATGTGGGCGATGTAGCCGTCGGGGCGGACCAGGATGAGTGTGTCGTCGGTGATGCCGTAGGCGGTCAGGAGGCTCGCCGCGTCGGGGGTGGAGGTGCTCGCGGTGGTGGCGGTCAGGAGGGTGTGGCGGTGCAGGGGGGTGCCGGCGGCGGGCCAGTGGAGGGAGGCGAGCGCCTCACCGGCGCGGGTGCCGAAGGCGAGGGCGGTGAAGTGGGGGCCGCGGTAGAGGTCGAAGATTCGGCCGCCGTCGGGCAGGGGGGCGTCGGGGGCGCGGTCGCCGGGGTGCAGCGCGGCGGTGGAGGCGGCGTCGGCGGGCGCCAGGGGGCCGCCGAAGTAGGACAGACCCAGCTGGCGTTCCTCGTCACCGCGGGTCAGGGCGCGGGCGCGGGGCTGCTTGAGTCCGGCGTAGAGCTCGGTGGAGCGGCCCAGAACCTTGGCGGCGACCGGGCGGCGCTCGCCCTGGTAGGTGTCGAGCAGGCTGTCGGGGGCTCCGGCGAGGACCTGCTGGAGCTTCCAGCCGAGGTTGTAGGCGTCCTGGATACCGGTGTTGAGTCCCTGGGCTCCGGCGGGGGTGTGGACGTGGGCGGCGTCACCGGCGATGAGCAGGCGGCCATTGCGATAGCGGTCGGCCAGACGGATGTTGGGCCGGAACACGGAGGCCCAGGTCAGGCCGTGCAGGCGCAGTGAGCGCCCGGCCCGGCGCTTGAGCAGGGCGGCCAGGGCCTCCTCGGTGAGGTCGGCGGGGTCGTCGGGCCGGATGGTGATCATGAGTTGGAACAGGTCGCTCCCGGGCAGGGGGCAGGCGGCGAGGGTGCGGCTGCCGGTGCGGGGCCAGACGTGCCAGCGGTCCGGGGCGAGGCCGTCGACGCGGGCGTCGGCGATGATCATCCGGTCGGCCTCGTCGGTGCGGCCTTCGAAGGCGGCACCGATGGCCTTGCGGACCGTGCTGCCGCCGCCGTCGGCCCCGACGACGAACCGGGCGTGCAGCAGTCGGCCGTCGCCGGTCGTGACGGTGGCAGCGTCCTCGTGCTGGGTGATCTGCTCCGCGGTGACACCGAATTCGACCGTGCCGCCCTGGGCCAGCACGGCGCGGTGGAGCAGGGCAGTCGTGGCGTACTGCGGCAGCAGCAGGATGTCGGGGTAGGGGGTCGCGGCGGCGGCCGGGGCGGGGTGCTGCATCTGCCACGTCTTGGTGAAGGGTCCGATGTGCAGGCCCATCGGCGGGTACGGCCCGCCGGCGGCCCTGGCGTCGGCGGCGATCCCGAGGTCGTCGAACACCTCCAGGGTGCGGGGCTGCACACCCTTGGCCCGCGACCCCTCGAAGGTTCCCGAGCCGCGCTCCAGAACGCGTGCGTAGATGCCGCGGCGGGCGAGGTCCAGAGCGAGCGCCAGGCCCACCGGCCCGGCTCCGACCACGACCACGTCGGCGTCCATCGGCGTGCCGTTGAGCTGTCCGTCGACCGTCATCACTCCCCATAAGTCCGTTTCGGATGGATTCTGCTTCATTTACGGCTACAGTGTAGCCGTAAATAGGCGCCGGTTATCCGGCCCGTCGGCGAGAGCAGCGCTCGATGGCAGCGGAGGCAGCGATGGAGGCGGCAGTGGTCACACAGGCAGGGCCTCCACGCAGTACCTGGACTTCCCCGAGCCCGAGGCGGGCCTCGGTGAACATCTGGTGAATCCGGTCGCGGCCACGATCCACCCGGTCGCGCGGTCCAAGGCCACCGGGCGCCACTACAGCAACACGAGGGGTGGGGTACCTCTTCGGTGCGGTTCTGGGCGCGGGGCGACTCGTCGCAGAGGCTTGGTACCTGCCGACAACTCGCGGTCGAGAATCCGGCGCGGCGAGGGCGACGGCCACCATCGGCGCGGGGTGTCCCGCGCGGCGCCAATCCGGGACGAGGTTGGCCGGGGCGCGCTGAGCTTGAGAGAAGGCCGACCTTGTGCATCATGCCGCCGCGCCAGTGGACGCCCTCGCAGGAGGCGAAGAGAGGGGGCGCAATCGACCGATTCCGCGCCCGGCAGCGCTATGGAGCTGCGGGAAGCCAGTCAGCCCGCAGGTGAACCTGGGATGACACAGTGCTTGGAGATCCACGGTTGCAGAGGTCCGGCCACGAGCGGTCGGCGGGTGCTCGGGAAAGCCATCGGCCGGACCGTGAGGGCACGGTCGCACCAGCTCGTCGGTGCGAGCGCGGCCGCGCGGCCTCGGTCGCTGCGGCCTGGCGGCGGTGCGAACCCCCGCACCTGCCGGCCGCGGACCTGCTCCCGCTCGGCCTCACGGACCCACGCCCAGCTAGGTCACGGACACGCGTCGAGCGCTCTTCCGTTCGTCATGACACCGCGCAAGATGTCCGCCACGTCCGCGGCGCGCTCGTTGGTGAAGAAGTGGCCCCCTGGCAACTCGTGCACCCGCAGTGTCGAGGAGGTGTGCCGCTCCCCTGCCCAGACGTCGAGTCCTCGCCGACAGGGTCGTCCAGGGCGGGCAGCGTGATGCGCGAAGGGGCGGGATGCCCGGAGGCCACCAGTACGAGCCGTCGCCGATCGGGCATGCGTCGGACGACCTCGTAGGCCACCGCCGCCCCCAGGCTGTGACCGAAGAGGACCAGCGGTCCGTCCCCGCGGGCCGGGGCCAGCGCTTCGGCCACCTGGCCGGCGAGGACGTGCACATCGGTGAAGGGAGGCTCGTACCTTCGCTCGGCCCGCCCGGGGTACTGCACGCACGCCGTCCGGGCCGTGTCGGCCAGCCGTGCCGCGAGCTCCTGGTAGGAGCCGGTGGAGCCGCCCGAGTGAGGGAAGAAGAGGACCGTCCAGGGGGTGGTGGGTATCGCCGCGGCGGGGAAGGGCCGTATCCACGGTTCGGCATCGAGCATGGCTACCGCTCTCTGGGAGGGCGACGGGCGACGACGTGGCTCAGAGGGAGTGGAGGAGGGCGAGGGTCTGTTGGAGCTCGTCCCGCAGCGCTCGTCCGGCCGCCTCGGCATCCCCCCGCACGACGGCGTGCACCAGAACGGCGTGCCCCTCGTCGCCGTGGTTCGGATCGTCGGAGCGCAGGCTGAGCAGCTCGACCAGATCGAGGAGTCGTCGCTGCAACACCGGTATGAACTCGGTGAACAGGGCGAGGAGTACCTGGTTGTGGGCCGCGGCGACCATGACCTGGTGCAGGGCGATGTCGGCCGCCACGAACTCGGCGTTGCCGGCGTTCGCGGCGTCACGGCGCCTGGCCAGGGCCTCGTGGAGGGCGGTGATGTCGTCCTCGGTCCGGCGCTGCGCGGCCAGTTGCACGGCCTCCACCTCGATGAGCATCCGCACTTCGTAGACGTCCGTGATGAGCGCCTGGCGGAGCTGGGCGGACCAGTCGTCCTTGGGCTTGGCGGCGATGACGAAGACACCGGATCCTTGGCGCGCCTGCACCAGTCCCGCACCGGCCAGTGCGCGCAGCGCTTCACGGATGGTGGAGCGTCCCACGCCGAGGGACTTGGCGAGAGCGGTCTCGCCGGGGAGTTTCGTTCCGACGGCCCACTCACCGCCCGTGATCTGCTCGCGCAGGTGTTCCGTGGCCTGTTCGACCAAGGGGAATGGCCGCAAGGCGCCTAGCGACATGGGAGATTCACCTTCCCGTACCTCTCGGGTTGTCTGAGGAGCTGAGTTCTCGTTACCGTACCTCGCATGCTGTGGCACGGAATCCTTCTTCTCGGCTGCCGCTGCGGGGCCTGACACGACCGGCACCCCGCAGCGGGGTATCGGGCTGCGCCGGTCACACGATGACCGACTGAAAGAAGTTCCGCACACCATGGCAGTTCTTCCCTCTCAGAGCACGGTGTTTCCCGCCCTGCGCACTCCTGCCGGCGGTGTCCCGGCGGACGCGCCGCGCTGGAACCCGCAGCGCCCGAGCGCGATGCCGCACCACCGTTACCAGCCCGCGCACCAGCGGGTGGCCCTCCCGCTGACGGACCGCACCTGGCCCTCGCGTCAGATCGAGCGGGCCCCGTTGTGGGTGCCGGTCGACCTGCGGGACGGGAACCAGGCGCTGGCCGAGCCGATGGACACCGAACGTAAGCGTCGGATGTTCGACCTCCTGGTCACGATGGGTTTCAAGGAGATCGAGGTCGGCTACCCGTCCGCCAGCCAGACCGACTTCGACTTCGTCCGGCACCTGGCCGACAGCGGCGCCGTCCCCGACGACGTGACGATCTCCGTGTTCACCGCGGCCCGCGAGGACCTGATCGACCGGACCGTCGCCTCCGTGGAAGGGCTCCCCCGGACCCTCGTACACCTCTACACCGCGACCGCGCCCACCTGGCGGGACGTGGTCTTGGGCCGCTCCCGCGCCGAGGTTCACGGGCTGATCCTGGACGCCGCCGGCTATCTGATGCGCAAGGCCGAACAGAAGCCGGGCACCGATCTCCGTTTCGAGTTCTCCCCGGAGGTCTTCAACCTCACGGAGCCGGACTTCGTCCTGGAGGTGTGCAACAGCGTGACCGAGCTGTGGGAGGCCAGCCCCGACCGGCCGGTGATCCACAATCTGCCCGCGACCGTGGAGATCGCCACACCCAACGTGTACGCGGACCAGATCGAGTACATGCACCGCCACCTGGCGCGCCGCGACTCGGTGATCCTCTCGGTCCATCCGCACAACGACCGCGGCACCGGCGTCGCCTGCGCCGAACTCGCCGTCATGGCGGGGGCGCAGCGCGTGGAGGGCTGCCTGTTCGGCAACGGCGAGCGCACCGGGAACGTCGATCTGGTGACCCTGGCCCTCAACCTGTACGCACAGGGCGTGAACCCGATGGTCGACTTCTCCGACATCGACGCGGTGCGCGAGGTGGTGGAGCATTGCAACCGGCTACCGGTCCACCCCCGTCACCCGTACGGCGGCGAACTCGTGCACACCGCCTTCTCCGGCACCCACCAGGACGCCATCGCCAAGGGCATGGCCCACCACGCCAAGCAGGCCGCCGAGCAGGGCCTCGCCGCCGAGGAGGCGCCGTGGGCCGTGCCCTACCTGCCCATCGACCCGGGTGACATCGGCCGTACGTACGAGGAGGTCATCCGCATCAACTCCCAGTCCGGCAAGGGAGGCATCGCCCACCTCCTGCACACCCACCACGGGCTGGACCTGCCCCGGTCGATGCGCCCGGACGTCTCCCGCACGGTGCAGCACGTCACCGACTCCACCGGCCGGGAGTTGAGCCACAAGGAGCTGTGGCAGCTCTTCCGCACCACCTACATCGCCCCGGCCCTGGACGGTCCCCTCACCCTGGCCTCCTGGAATTCCGCGGAACCCGCCCCCGGGGAGCACCGGTTCACCTGCACCCTGCGCCTGCGCGGGCAGGAGCACCATTGCCGCGGCACCGGCAACGGACCGCTGTCCGCCCTCGCCGACGCCCTGCGCACCGTGGGCATCACCGTCGACATCCTCAACTACACCGAGCACTCCATCAGCACCGGGCCGGGCAGCTCCGCCGTGGCCTACGCCGAATGCCGGGTGAACGGCGTGACCTGCTGGGCCGCGGGTTGGGACACCTCCGTGCTGACCGCGTCCGTTCACGCGGTCATGGCCGCCGTCAACCGCTGCGAACAGGGGTCCTCGTGACCACGGCACCGGTGCTCCACGCGCGGGACGTGGAGGTCGTCCGCGACGGCAGCGCGATCCTGAGCGAGGTGTCGCTGACCGTGCGGGCCGGCGAGCACTGGGCGCTGCTCGGCCCCAACGGTGCGGGCAAGACCACCCTGCTCGGCCTCCTCGGGGCGCTCACCCACCCCACCCGTGGCAGCGTCGAGGTACTGGGCCACCGGCTGGGACGGGTCGACATGCGTCAACTGCGTTCCCACGTCGGACACGTCAACCCACGGCACCACCTGCTCTCGGCCCTCAAGGTCCACGACGTCGTCCTGACCGGGGTCACCAACACCCTCGAACGCGTGCCGCGCTGGACCCCGGCCCCCGAGCAGGTCGCCCTGGCCGATCGTCTCATCGGGCTGCTCGGCCTCGGCGACCGCCGGGAGGCACGTTGGCCGACTCTCTCCCAGGGCGAGCGGGGCCGCACGCTGATCGCCCGGGCGCTGATGCCCAGTCCGCGGCTGCTGCTGCTCGACGAACCCGCGACCGGTCTGGACGTCGCCGGCCGCGAGCAGCTCATCGAGCGGCTCGACACGTTGCAGCACACGTACGCGGACCTCGCCTCGGTCCTGGTCACCCATCATCTGGAGGAGCTCCCTCCCCGGACCACCCACGTGATGCTGCTGCGCGACGGTCGCTGCCTGGCCTCCGGCCCCGCCGACGAGGTCCTCACCAGCGATCAGGTCAGCAAGTGTTTCGACCACCCCATCCGGCTCACCCGCACTGACGGACGCTGGAGTGTGACGGCCCGCCGCGCGCCCCGGCGGGCCGACTGAGGCGACTGGGAGGGGTGGTGCGCGCCCGCCGGCGTGCACCACCCCTCCCCTTGTAGACGCACTCGTGCTTGACCGGAAGCAGTTGCTGGAACGCGGCGCGGTCGCCGGACTGGTCGAAGAAGGGGTCGGAGGCCGCACGGCGTTCCAGCGGCAGGCCGACCTCTCCGGCCAGGGCGTCCAGGAAGTGCGCCGATTGATCGAGGTGGTCCACCACCTGTTCCGGGGTTCTCAGCGCCACGACCTCGCGCATCCTGAACGCCTTGAGGCGGCGGAGTCCGTCGAAGTGGTCCTCGTTGCGAGGGTAGACGTCGAACGCGGCGAGGTGGGCGACCGGCAGCGGCGGCGGCACGGTCAGGGCGTCCGCACCGATGCCCTGGCCCACCGGGTGCAGATGCCGTCCAGCATCTCGGCGAGTCGGACCGGCCCCTCCTCCAGCGCGACGAGTCCCTCCGTTATGCGGACAGCGGCCTGGCCGGCACGCACGCGGTCAACGACCCGTACCAGGGCGCGATCCCCGCGATGCTGCCATTCCTGATGTCCGAGCGTCACTACGGCGATGCCGCGGTCGCCGGCCTGGCGTTCGCCGCGAGCGGCGTCTCCAGCCTGTTCCAGCGCCGCACCGCGCGCGGCAGCATGACGGCCCGGGTCCGGCTGGACGCGACGATGCGCCTGGACACCGTGTTCGTGGTTCGTGCCCTTCCACGTTCCTGACGCGGGCCGGGCCAACCTGTTCACCCACCCGGCGCTGGACCCGCGCAGCGGCATGCCCGAGTTGACGGTGTGCGCCGTGCGGATAGCCCCCTCCCAGGAGTGACACGTTGAGCAACGTTCTTGTCGTCGGCAACGGACCGGTAGCCCAGCGGCCCGTGGACCGCATGCGTCACCACGGGTCCGAGGGCACCGTCACCGTCCTGGGGACCGAACCGGCCGGCGCGGCCGTCACACGGCGCCGTGCGGTCGTCGCCGAGGGACTCACTGCCAGGGGAACCGCTTCGCGGGGGTGATGCGCTCCAGCTGGTAGTACCTCGCCACGCAGCCGCTGGGCCAGGCCCTTCGTCCGCCCCTTCCGAAGGGCTCCGTCATCTTGCTGATCGACGTGGGGCGGTAGGGCAGTTCGTGAGCGCCGCGCTGCGCCTGAGTGTGGAGCCAGTGGTCCTGACGGTCCCAGTTCCGGGCCCGCACCCGCATGGTGTCCTCCAGCTGGTTGAGGGGGAGGGCGAGCATCACGCACACCAGGCCGCAGAGAGCGGTACTGGCCACCGTCACCAGTGCGGGGCGCCGCACCCGTCGGCGCAGCCGATGCCCCAGGAGCACGCCGATGCCGAGGAGCAGCACGAGGTAGAGGAACAGGAAGTCGTTCCACACCCGGGTGGACGTGACCGTCCCGGGTCCGAAGACGGGATAGACGGCGAGGACGCAGAGGTAGCCGGCGAGGAGGAAGGCGAGGACGCCCGCGCCCATCAGCGAGAGGTGTCTCGACAGGGGGGCGGTACCGCCGCCCGCCCTCGTGGCGAGCACGCCCAGCAGAACGCCGGCGGCGATCGCTCCACCGTACGACCAGGTGGTGAGGAGGGTTTCGAGGATGCGGGCGAAGCTCTTCGCGGCCCCGGTCAGGGATTCGGGAGCGAACATGGACGCCAGCCCCGCGTCGCGTCCTTCACGTCGGTTGCGTGAACCCGGGGACGTGACGAGCACGAGGGTCCCGATCACTGTTCCCGCGGTTCCCGTGAGACACCAGAGGCGTACGTAGCTCCGCTGGGGTCGGGGGACGATCCGGCGGCTGAGCAGCAGCACGCCCACCAGGACGACCAGGACGACCACGGTGGTCTCCTCCGAGAGGGTGCCGATGACGACACCGGTCAGGAGGGCGGTGCCGAGGGCGACGGCCTTCCCCCCGCGTGAGCGCGCTCGGAGCAACGGGATCGCGGCCGCACTGGCCAGCACCGGAGCCAGGGTGTGGGAGACGGAGGCCGCCGGCCAGTAGAACGTCTTGTAGGTGTTGGGCGAGGCGAACAGGAAGAGGACCGTCACCATGGACGCCACCAGGAGCGGAACCCCCCGAGGGACGGTCACGCCGGCCCTGCGTACCGCCGCGGCGGTCACGGCCCAGAGCACGCCCACCACCACGAGGCCGCTGACCAGTGCGAACCACTGGTGACCGGGAACGCCGAACCTCGCGTAGGCCCAGACCAGCAGGGCGTTCGCCACCCGTCCGTTGTCGCGGACGTAGAACTTCTCGACCATCCCCGGGAGACCGCCGTCGCGCACCACGGGCAGGAAGCACCAGTCGTCGCCGCTGGGCCGTACCCACCGTCCGAACCACATGGCCGCGGCGAGCAGGCCGAGCGGCACCAGGGAGCAGACCGTGGCCCAGTGTTCCTTCCACCGGCGCACGGACCGCGTGCGTTGCCCCCGCGGCTCCCCTTCAGCCTTGTTCGACTGCGGGGGACCGACCGTTCCGGAGCCGTCGATGACCATGCGCGGTGTTGCCCTTCGTCCGTCCTTCGGGGTGCGCCGATCCCCAGTCCGGGGGTGACCGTTCTCCTCAGGCGATGTCGGACTCGTCCGCCGGCTGTCTGAGATCGCTGCCGCGCGCCTGGTACTGCGCCGGCGCCCCGGAGGTGATGGCCCACCGGGCGAGCAGGAAGGACAGCGGCGTGACGAGGACTCCCGCGGCCAAGGCGGCGATGTTCTCGTCCATGCCCAGATGGCCGACGGCGAGGTAGAGGAGACCACCGGCCGCCAGGAGGCCGGCGACGCTCGACAGCGGGTAGCGGACGAACGCGTGCCACGTCGGTTTGGTCCGGCAGGTGATGTACGAGTTCAGGAGGAACGAGCCCACCACGCTCACCGCGTACCCCAGCACGTGCGCCGCCAGGTAGGGGAGCCATCGGTTCAGCGACATGTAGACGACCAAGTAGACGGCCGTATTGACGAAACCGATCGCGACGAAGAGCAGGAACTGACGTACCACCCGTCGCGTCCCTTCGGGTATCGCGGACACCGCGCCGGCCGTGTCCGGCACCCGCTCTTCGGGTGGGGATGCTCCGCGGGCCGCGTCCGTTTCCCGGATCACGTAGTGCGGACGCTTCTTCGTCTCGTGGTAGATGCGCCCCACGTACTCGCCGATGATTCCGAGGGTCACCAGCTGGATTCCGCTGAGCGCGACGACGGCGGTCAGCAACGTGGCGTAGCCGGGGACCGAGGCGCCGTCCAGGGCGACCTTCGTCAGGGTCCACAGGGCGTAGGCGAGGGCGGAGAGGAAGATCCACAGGCCGGTGTGGATGGCGAGGCGCAGCGGACGGCTGTTGAAGGAGATGAGTCCGTCGATGCCGTAGTTGAGCAGCCGCCTGCCTCCCCACTTCGACGTGCCCGCGGCGCGCCGACAGTTGTGGTAGGTGAAGCTGACCGTGTCGAAGCCGATCCAGGAGAAGATGCCTTTGGAGAAGCGGTTGCTCTCGGGCAGCGACAGCACGCTCTCCACCGCGCGCCGCGACAGCAGCCGGAAGTCGCCCGCCCCGTCGACCACGTCGACGTCCATGCAGTGACGGACCAGCCGGTAGTACGCACGGCTGAGGGCGGCGCGCAGGACGCCTTCGCCGCTGCGGTCGCGCTGGGCCACCACCTGGTCGAAGCCCTGCCGGTGCAGTTCGAACATGCGGGGCAGGAGTGCCGGTGGGTGCTGGAGGTCGGCGTCCATCATGACGACGGCGTGTCCCCGGGCCATGCGCAGACCGGCGAGGAGCGCGGCCTCCTTGCCGAAGTTGCGGCTGAAGGCCGTGTAGTGGACGCGCGGGTCGACGGCGGCGATCCCGCTCAGCAGGGAGCGGGTACCGTCGCTGCTGCCGTCGTCCACGTAGCACACCTCGAACGTCTCCCGGGTCGGCTCGACGGCCGAGAGCAAGGTGGTGTGGAACGCCTCGATGACTTCGGACTCGTTGAAGCAGGGCACCACGACGGAGATTTGCGGAGTAGTCACCGGGCACGATCTCCCTGGGGTAGCGAATGGGCCACAGCCGTACGTTCGGGGGGTCTCCCTGGGTCCGCTGCACCGAATCCTCTGCACCGGATCCCTCCGTCTCACGTCATGCACAGGAATCACGACGGAACACGTGCGTGCGTCTCCCCTCCGATGCCTATCACCCCTTTCCGGGCCCGGCCGTGTCATTGGTTCGCACGGGTGAGTGACGACGGACGACGCCCCGTGAGGTGCCCCCGACCGCCGGACCACCCGATCGGCCGACGGTGCGCGCCGGATCCGGCGCGTCGGTTGCCGGCGGGGCTCCGCACAGTGATCATCTGCGGGTCGGGGGTGCCGTCGCGGGAGGTCCGCAGTGTGGTGGACGCAATGCCTTCGCCGGGCGCCGGGGCCGTGGGCCTGTGGGCTGCTCGTCCTCGGCGCCCTGCTCGGCTCGGCCTGCTCACCGGGGACGGCGCCCGCTCCTCGTGATCCGGGTACGCCCGCCGTCGGCTCCGCCCCGTCCGAGGTGCCCGGGTGCCGACGCACGCTGGTGGGGGTGGCGCACCCCGACGACGACGTGTTCTTCGTCGATCCCGAGGTCCGGCGGACGATCCGCGCGGGGTGCCCGGTCGACACCGTGTACCTGACGGCGGGGGACGCGGGGAAGAAGGACCGCCGCGCGGCGGTGGCCTACGCCGACCAGCGGGAGTTCGGGGTCCGGGCCGCCTACGCCGAGATGGCGGAGGCGGACAACCGTTGGAAGCGGGCCGACGTGAACGCCGGGAGCCGTCGTGTGCGCTCCTATCTGCTGGACGACCGGGCACGCGTCAGCAATGTGCGTCTCACGTTCCTCGACCTCCACGACGGCCTGCCCCAGGGCGAGCAGGAGAACAGTCTGCTGAGGCTGTTCAGGGGCGACCGACGGAGCATCGCGGCGTTCCGCGGGGGCGGCTCGTACACGGAGGACCAGCTGCTGGCGACGGTCACGGCGCTGGTCCGACTGAGCCGGGCCGAGCGCATCCTCACCCTCGACCACGACAACGCCAGCTTCGCCTTCAGCCTCGCCGGCGGGGTCGACCACAGCGATCACGGCATCGGCGCCCGCTACGTCCGCCGGGTGGGCTACGCACTCGGCGTGCCCGTCACCGCCTACCTCGCGTACACGATGTCGCCGTTGAAGGCCAATCTGGACGCGGCACAGGTGGCGGAGAAGGACGAGACCGTGCGCTGGTACATCGCCAACCGGGAGTGCCACGGCACCGACCACTGCACCATGCCCACGCCCTATCGGGGCCCCCTGGCCGAGGACTGGGACCGCTGGACCCACCGCCAGTACCAGCAGGTCCACCGCGAGCCGCGCCCCGGGGAGGTCCTCGGAGACATCGGGCGCACCACGTTCTCCTCCGGAAGGGCCCCGGAGCGGTGTCTGCACTCGGGAGCGGGGACCCGGGACGTCGGCGCGGTCGGCATCCGGGCCTGTGACGGGTCCCCCGCGCAGCAGTGGGACACGGGGCCCGGCGACACGATCAGGCCCCGACTCGCCCCCGGTTCCTGTCTGACCGCGCTGCCGTCGGCCGTAGGTCTCCAGCGGTGCGGGCCGGGCCGCCCGGACCAGCGGTGGACCCGTGAGCCGTGGCCGAGCAGCACGTGGAAACGCACGGCCTGGCGGATCTCGGGGAACGGGGGACGCTGTCTGTTCCAGGACGACCGGAAGTTCGCCCCCCGCTGGAACGACCGCAGCCACCAGGACCCCGAGTTGACGCTCGCCGACTGCGGGACGCGGCCCCGGCCCGAACTCTACTGGCGCTGGGGCGGCTGACGGCGGCGGACGGCGGTCCCGCACGCGTCCGCGGGTGCCCCCTTCGGTGGCGGCGCCGCCGGCCCGTCCCCCGTGTCACCGAACCGTGCCAGGGCCAACGCTCCCGTCACCGCCGCCGCGAAACCCGTGACGGCCAGCCACTGGAGACCTTCGCGGGGCCGGTCGCCCAACCAGATGACGCCCGTCAGGGCGGGTCCGGCCGTTTCGGCCACGATCATGCCCGCCGTCGCCACGGTCACCGAGCCGCCCCGCAACGCCGAGGTGAGCAGGAGGAACCCCGCCGCCCCGCCGAGCAGCAGCGCATAGAGGGCCGGGTCGGCGAAGAGCCGGGGAACCGCGAGGGAGTCGATCATCCGGACCGCGACCTCGACCACTCCGAAGCCCGCGCCCGCACCGAGCCCCAGCAGCAGTGTGCGCGGTCCCTGCGGGAACCGCCCCGCGAAGACGCCGACCAGGAGGACGGCGAGGGCGGCGCCGAGCAGGGACCAGCGCAGGGCAGCCGGTCCGACGCGGTTCCCCGCCGGCCCGGAGGCGAGGGCGATCATCGCCAGTCCCCCGCAGACCGTGGCCACCGCGGCCCACTCCACGACGGTCAGCCGGGTTCCGAGGAGCCCGGCGGCGACCACGGCGGTGACCGCGAGGCTCGCGGCGAGCGCGGCGCCCACCGCGTAGAGGGGGATCGAGCGCAGGGCGATGACCTGGAGGAGGAACCCCAGGCCGTCGAGCGCGAGACCGGCGACGTACCGCCACTGGCGCAGAGCACGGAACAGCAGCACGGGGTCGACGCCGGAGCCGGAGCCGGCTTCCACGGCTCTGGCGGCGATGGCCTGGAGAACGGAGGCCGTGCCGAAACAGCAGGCCGAAGCGAGCGCGCACACCATCCCCAAGGACACGGGATGGACTGTAGGCCACCGCGCGGCCAAGTGCCGTGGGGAGGGCCCAAGGCCACGCGGGGCGCACCCGTACGGGATCGCCGGTCCGTCCACGGTCCCGGGTCAACGGCCGGGCCGGACGTCGACCGAGCCGATGTACTCCTGACTCGCCTCGTCCGGCAGGCGGACCGACTGCGCCCAGAAGTAGACGAGCAGGCTGAACCCGGCGATGACCGCCGTGTCCCACCACAGGGGCAGGGCACCGGTCGCACCGCAGGACACGGACGAGGCCGGCCCGCCGCTGCAGTACCCGCCCTGCCAGGAGAGCAGTCCCATGCCCCCCAGATAGACCGGCAGCCACTGCGCGGAGCGCCAGTCCGGGTGCGGGGCCCGCGGGTTCAGTCCGAGCAGTGCGGAAGTGCCCAGCAGTACGTAACCGAGCACGATCGCCAGGCCGAGCCGCCACAGGGTGTCCCAGCCCGCCCAGTAGATGATCAGGTTGGACACGATGAAGGCGACGGGCGCCCAGAAGGCACCACCTGCGAGACGGTACGGACGGCGACGTCCCGGGTCCTGCTTGCGCAGGCACCCGAACGCGAGCGGCGCGCCCGCGTACATCAGCACGCTGGCGGAGGTGACGAAGCCGACCAGTTTCTGCCAGGTGGGGAAGGGCAGGAAGAGGATCAGGCCGACGGCGAAGGCGAAGAGCAGGCCGAACCAGGGGACGCCCCGCGCGGTGGTCCGTTCGAAGACCGCGGGCACGTAGCCGTTGCGGGAGAGACCGTACGACACCCTGGACGCGGCGGTGGTGTAGATCAGGCCCGTGCCGGTCGGGGAGATGACCGCGTCGATGTAGATCAGCGCGGCGAGCCAACTGAGCCCCGCGGAGAGGGCGAGGCCGGCGAACGGCCCCGCCTTGTCGGTGAACGACAGGTTGGCCCAGCCGTGGGCGAAGGCGTCCTGCGGCAGGGCTCCGATGAAGACCACCTGGAGCGTCAGGTAGAGGAGCGAGCCGATGACGATCGAGCCGATCACCGCCCGCGGGATGTCCCGTGCCGGGTTGCGGCTCTCCCCCGCCAGTTGGTCCGCCTGTTCGAAGCCGAGGAGCGCGAAGATGATCCCGCCGGTGCTGACGGCCGAGAGCACGCCCTGGATGCCGAACGGGGCGAAGCCCTGGTGACCGAAGTTGCTCCCGTGGAAGGTGGTGCTCGCCAGGACGGCGATGGTGAGCACGGGGACGGCGACCTTCCACCAGGTGGCCAGGCTGTTGGTGTGGGCGAGCCAGCGGATGCCGAAGAAGTTCACGAGGACGAAGAAGGCCATGAAGGCGACGGCCAGCCCGTATCCGGCGGCGGACAGCCGGTTCTCCCCCGTCTGCACCCAGTCGGCGTGGACGCTGAGGTAGTTCAACGACGCCATGACCTCGATCGGAGCCGTGGCAGCCGCCTGAAGCCATGAGAACCAGCCGAAGGAAGCCCCCGCCACGGTGCCGAAGGCGTAGTGCGGGAAACGTGCGGTGCCTCCGGCGACCGGGTACGCGGCCCCCAGCTCGGCGTGGACGAACGCCAAGACCGTGACCGCCAGAGCCCCGATCCCCCAGGAGACGAGGGCAGCGGTCCCCGCCGACTGCGCGGCGAACAACGCTCCGAACAGCCAACCGGAGCCGATGACGGACCCCACGGAGGTCCAGACGAGGCCGATCAGGCCGATGTCCCGTCGAAGACCCGGTTTCGGTGCCGCCCCGGGTGGGATCGGCGTCGGCAGGGACACACGACCTCGCTGACGGTCAGGACGGGACGCACGACCGTCTCACGCGTCCGCTGGCTCCCCTTCCCCTTCCCGGTACCCGCCCGGGCGCCCCGCAACGGCGGGAACTTGCTCCGAACGGGGCCCGACCGGCGGAAGGGGCGGTGACCCGGCGCGGCCGGGCGGGGCGGCGGCCGGCGGCGGGGCTCAGGTTCCGGGCGGTGGCACTGCGGACCGGCCCGCGCCGCCGTCCGCACCATGGGCGGACGCACGCCGACGCAGCAGGGCCGTCAGTGCGCAGAGCACCAACGCCGTCACGATCGCCACGAAGTGCTCCCTGCCCGCCAGGTTGGTCTTCACCACCACTTCGACGGCCATCGCCACCACCACCAGCACCGCGGTGAACCACGCCCGCAGGCTCATGCACACGCAGATCGCGAGTCCCGTGACCGCCGCCGAGGGCCCGGTGTCGACGACCTGCGCGTCCACGGCGGACAGTCCGAGCAGGCCGTCGGGGCCGACGGCGACCCCGAACCGCGCGTACAAGGTCCCCGCGAGGGTGCAGACGTAGGCGACCACGAGGGTTCGCGGTCGACCCAGGACGATCTCCGCGGTGCCGAACACCAGCAGCACCTGCGCCAGCGCACCCCACGTGGGCAGGCTGAGTGCGGGCACGAAGAGCGAGGCCGGGGTGCGGAGCAGGGCGAGCCACATCGGGTCCGCCGCACGGACGAACCCGATGTCCTGGACGAAGCCGTGACCCCACTCCTGGTTCTGCACGGCGTCGAAGAGCACGATGAGGGCCATCGAGACGAGCGTCAGCGGGATCGCCCGCCACCCCTGGACGACCAGCGCGTTCCGCACGGCCTCGTAGAACGGTCCCCACTCCCGTCGGGCGAACGAGGCCGCCCGGTTCAACGGCGGCTCCCCAGGTGCGCACGGTGCAGCCACTTCGGTGGTCCGGGTGCTTCCAGGAATCCCTCGGCGCGGGCGCTCGCCACTCCGATCCGCAGCAGGTCGGTGCTCTGGCCGTAGAGCAGGAACCGGGGCTCCCAGATGGGTCGGTACTTGGCGTTGGCACGGTACAGCGACTCGATCTGCCACCAGCGGGAGAAGAAGGTCAGCAACGAGCGCCACAGCCGCAGTACCGGTCCCGCGCCGAGTCGCGAACCGCGTTCGAAGACCGCGCGGAACATCGCGAAGTTCAGCGACAGCTGGCTGATGCCGAGGTCGCCGGCGCGCCGGATCAGTTCCAGCACCATGAACTCGAACAGGCCGTTGTCCGCGTCGTGGTCACGTCGCATCAGGTCCAGGGAGAGCCCGTCGGCGCCCCAGGGGACGAAGCTCAGCAGCGCACGCGGCAGCCCGTCGGCGTCGTGACAGACCAGCATCACGCACCGGCCGTCCCCGGGATCGCCGAGTCTGCCCAGCGCCATGGAGAAGCCGCGTTCGGTGTCCCCGCCGCGCCAGTCGTCGGCCAGCTCGATCAGCCGGTCCATCTCGTGCGGGGGGAGGTCCCCGTGCCGGGCGACGCCGACGGTGTAGCCGGCGCGTTCGATCCGGTGGTGCGCTTGGCGGACGTTACGCATGGCGCGCCCCTCAAGGGTGAACTCGCCGATGTCGACGATCGCCTCGTCGCCCAGCTCGAGGGCGTTGAGCCCGTGTCGGACGTAGACGGTGCCGCCCTCCTGACTCGCCCCGATGACGGACGGGGTCCAGCCGTGCTCGCGGGCCTGGGCGAGCCAGCGGTCGATCGCCCCCGGCCATGCCTCCGGGTCGCCGATCGGATCGCCAGAGGCGAGCGACACCCCACCGACCACTCGATAGGTGACGGCGGACTTGTTCGTCGGCGACCAGATGACGCTCTTGTCCCGGCGCAAGGAGAAGTAGCCGAGGGAGTCGCGGTCCCCGTGCTGCTCCAGCAGTGCGCGCAGGCGCACTTCGTCGTCCTCGGTGAGCGGGTCGACGGCTCGACGGGACCTGAACGCCGCGTAGAGGACCAGCAGGATCAGCGCCGTGCTCATCAGGTTGATGAGCACCTCGGCCCAACCGGGGGTGGTGATGCCCTCGAAGTGGATGTCGTCGTAGGCGAGGGAGAGCATGCGGAGCAGACCGTAGTGCCAACGCTCCAGGAAGTCGGAGCGTCCGGGGTCGGGGTCGGTGTTGGTCACCGTGACCATGGCGGCGGCGAGCAGCGACCCCACGGCCAACCCGCCCACCGCGATGGCCGTCGCCAGTTTCGGATTGGAGCGGTCGCCCTTCGCGTAGAACTCGCGCCGGCCGGCGAGCAGGGCGGTGACGAAGAGGGCCGTCACCAGGGCCGCGATCCAGTTCTGGGCGTGCTGGCGGTACACCGGCAATCCGAGGGCCACAGCGCTCAGCACCAGCGCCGGGCCGCTCAGCGCGAGATTGAGAATCCACGCGGCCCGTTTGCGACGCCGCATGGTGATCGCCAGGAACAGGACGAAGGAGCCGGAGAAGAACCCGGGGGTGACCAGGTAGGGCGTGAAGAACTCGTCGTCGTTGTGCCGTCTGATGTCGTTCCCGAAAGAGATCCACACGGCGCTGAGAAGGTCGATGAACGCGACCGCACGCAGGTACCAGACCGCGAACGCGTACGAACGTCGCCGCCACTGACTGAGACCGACGCTTCGACGCGGACTCGGATGAACGCGCCCCATACGAGCGAGCCTAGAAGGAACGGAACGCGGGAACCCGCTGGAACGGCGTGGTGAACGGGTGGACTACTTCGGCCCCGGCACCGCTGGCCGGAGCGGGCCCGGTTGCGGATCACGCGTTCCGCGCCGCGCGGGCACGGACGACACCGGCGGCTCCGTGGGGTCGGCCTCCGCTCGGAACGGAGGCGGAACTCACCGGTACGACGATCGGCAGACCGGTGCGCGGGTCGGTCAGCACGTCCGCGTGGAGTCCGAAGACCTCGGCCAACGTGCTCGGGGTGAACACCTCGTTCGGCTCTCCCAACAGCAGTACCGGCAGAACGCGGACCGACCACGGGTCTGACGGGGTCGGGGGCCGGCCCGGTGCCTGACACACCTGGGTGAGCGGGGTTTTTGCGAGCGGGCGTGGGGGGGGGGGGGGGGCCCGGTGCCTGACACACCGGGCCGGCCCCCGCCGCTCTACGTTCAGCCGCGCGGCCGGCCGGCTCCCGCGGCCCCGGTGCGCGGTCGCAGTCGGTCACCGACCGCGGCCACCACCGTCTCCCATGCGTCGTCGACGAAGAAGTGGTCCCCCGGGAAGGCGAGCAACTCGAAGCCGCCGGTGGTGTGCTGGCGCCATCCGGCGAGTTCCGCCAGCTCGGCGTCCCGGTCCTCCTCGCCGCCGAGTGCGGTGACGGGGCAGGTCAACGGTGGTCCTTGCGTGAAGGCGTAGGTCTCCGACGCGGTGAAGTCGGCCCGCAGGATCGGCAGCAGCAGCTTGCGGAACCCGGGATCGGTCAGTGCGCGCAAGGTGCGCGAGCGTTCGCTGAGCTTCGCCAGGAACTCCGCGTCCGGCAGGTGGTGCAGTACCTCCTCGCGCATCGGCAGCTGGGGTGCCCGGTGGCCCGACACCAGCAACCTGACCGGCTGGACGCCGTAGTCGGCCACCAGCATCCGGGCGCTCTCGAAGGCGAGCAGTGCCCCGAGGCTGTGTCCGAACAGGGCGATCGGCCGGTCCGCCAGGGTCGCCAGCCTCGTCCGGACGTCGTCCAGCAGTGCGTCCCAGCGGTGCTCGGGCCGTTCGCCGATCCGCTCGCCGTGGCCGGGCAACTGCATGGGGCACACCTCTACGCCCTCACCCAACGGCCGCCGCCAGCGGACGTACGTCTGGGCGTTGCCGCCGGCGTAGGAGAAGCAGAGCAGGCGCAGCCGGTCAGTCACCCGGGCTCACCCCGATCATGATCGAAGCGATGGTGCGGAGCAGCACGTTGGACGTACCCTCGTAGATCTTCCCCGCCTTGGCGTCCCGGTAGAACCGCTCCACCGGATAGGCATCGGTGAACCCGTTCCCGCCCAGGGTCTCCACGGCCACCGAGGCAGCCCGCTCCGCCACCTGGGACGCGGTGTACTTCGCCATGGCGGTGCCCCGGATCCGCTCGACCGGGTCGGCGTCCCGTTGGAAGAGGCCGACCGTCTCGTACAACAGCGCCCGCGCCGCGGCCAGCTGACTGGCCACGTCGGCCAACGGGAACTGGACGCCCTGGTAGTCCGCAATGCGGTTGCCGAACTGCACGCGGGACCGGCTGTAGCCGACCGCCACGTCCAGCGCCCCCTGGGCGAGGCCGATCATCTGGGCGGCGATGCCGAGCCGCCCCAGGTCCAGTCCGCCCATGGCCACCGTCTGGCCGCCGCCGGGCGGGCCGATGCGCTGGGCGGCACGGACCGGGGTTCCGTCGAAGACCACGTCCGAGGTGGCCGCCGCCCTCACCCCCATCTGTTCCACCCGGTTCTCCATGGACACCCCGGGGGCATCGGCGGGTACCACGAACGCCGTGGGTCCGCCGTCGTCGAGGAGGGCGAAGGTCAGCAGCAGATCGGCGTTGCGCGCATTGCTGGTCCACCGCTTGCGGCCGTGGAGCAGGTACCCCCCGTCGTCCTCCCGGGCGACCGTGGTCAGGGCGAACGCGTCACTGCCGGCCTGCTCCTCGGACAGGGCGAAGGCCCCGATCTTCCCGGTGGCCAGCAGCGGGAGGTACTTCCTGCGCTGATCGCCCGTGGCGTGCCGCAGCAGCGATCCGGCGACGAGCACGTTGTGGACGTGGACCCCGACGGCGATCCCGGGGTCCACCCGGGCCACCTCCTCGATGGTGAGGACCAGTTGGCAGAGGGTGCCACCGGTGCCGCCGTAGCCGCGCGGGATCTCCACCGACATCAGACCCGCCGCGAACAGCTCCGCGCGGAGCGTGGCGTCCAGGCTGGCCGTCCTGTCCATCTTGGCGGAGAGGGGGCCGATCTTCTCCTCGGCGAACTGCCGGACCCGCGCCCGCCACTCCCGGTTCTCCGGACTGTCGTGGCGCTCCGCAGGTGCGGGCCGTTGCGGTGTCGCGCTCACCGTGCCTCCCCTGCCGCCACCGGGCGCACGGCGTCCAGCGCACCCGCCAGCTCGGCCACCGTGCGGGCGGCCAGCAGCTCGCTCAGTGCGAGGTCGAGCGTGTGTTCGCTGCGCAGCCGGGCGGTCAGTTGCATGGCGCCGATCGAGTGCAGGCCCAGCTCGCCCAGTGCGTCGCCCGCGCCCACCTTCGGCACCTGAAGCACCTCGGACAGCAGCCTGGCGAGCAGGTGTTCGGTCTCGGTCCTCGGGGCGATGAACTGACCTGCCGTCACGTCGTCCGGTGCGGGCAGGGCGGCGAGGTCCACCTTGCCGCCGGGGGTGGTGGGGATCCGGTCGATCAGGTACACGGCGACCGGCACCATGTGTTCGGGCAGCCGGGCGCGAACGAAGTCCCGCACCGGTTCGGCGAGCCGGGGTTCGACAGCGAGCGCCGGGTCGGGTTCCTCGGGGACGACGTAACCGACGATCCGCTTCGCGCCTCCGGTGCCGTGGACGGCCACCGTCGCCGACCTGGTGCCCGGGGCCTCCCTCAGCGCGGCTTCGATGTCGCCCAGTTCGACGCGGAACCCCCGCACCTTGACCTGTGAGTCCGCCCGCCCCAGGAACCGGTACTCGCCCTGCGAGGTGCCGGTGGCGAGGTCGCCGGTGCGGTACAGGGGGACGGGGGCGGAGGGCGAGCCGACCAACGGGTCGACTCCGAAGCGCTGCGCGGTGAGCGGGTCCCGGGCGTGGTACCCCGAGGCGACCGCGTGTCCGGCCACGCACAACTGACCGGTGGCGCCCACCGGGACCGGGCGGTCGTGCTCGTCGAGCAGGTACACCCGCTGGTTGGGCAGCGCACGACCGATCGGGATCGGCTGGTCGGTGCGCACGTCCTCCGGGCGCACCAGGTGGTAGGTGGACACGACGGTGGCCTCGGTCACCCCGTAGAGGTTGTACAACTCGACGTCCCGGTCGCCGAAAGCGGCGAACCAGGGCCGCAGGATCGCGGGGTCCAGCCGGTCGCCGCCGAGGAACACCTTGCGCAGCGTCGTGTCGCCGGCCAGCTCGGGCACCAGGTGTTCGAACAGCGAGGGGGTCTCGCTGAGCACCGTCACCCGTTCCGCGGCGATCAGGCGGGCCAGGGCGCGCGGATCGCGTCCGGTCTCCCGCGGCACCACGACCAGCTCGGCGCCGTTGCCCAGTGCCCCCCAGATCTCCCACACCGAGTAGTCGAAGGCGAAGGAGTGCGCGAAGGTCCACACGTCCTGAGCGGCGAAGCCGAAGGCTTCACGGCCCGCGGCCAGCAGGCTCTGCACATGGCGGTGGGTGATCGGCACGCCCTTCGGCCGGCCGGTCGAGCCCGAGGTGTAGAGCAGGTAGGCCGCCGCGTCGGGGTCGGTGGCCGCCGGCGGTTCGCCGGCGGCCGGCTGCTCGGCCACCTCCGCGAGGGTGACCACGGCCGCGTCGCCGGTGGCGAGCGGCCCGTTCGGCGCGCCGTCGGTGAGCACCAGTTCCGCGGCGGAGTCGGCGAGGACGTCGGCCAGCCTGCTCGGCGGGTAGTCCTGGTCCAGGGGAACGTAGGCGGCACCGGCCTTGAACACGCCGATCATGGCCGCGACCAGATCGACGGAGCGGGGCAGGCTCAGACCCACGCGGGTCACGCCCGGACAGCGCTCGGCCAACGTGGCGGCGATGCGGTCGGAGTACTCGTCCAGCTCCCGGTAGGTGAGTGTCTGCTTCTCGCAGCGCACGGCGACCGCGTCGGGGCGAGCAGCCGCGTGCCGCCGGAACGTTTCGTGCAGGCAGGCGTCCGCCGGCTGGACGAGCGGGGTGATTTCGGGCCGTGGGGTGCTCAGGAAGGACAGCTCCCCCAAGGTCACCTCCGGACGCCCGATGATCTGCGTCAGCACCGAGACGACCTCGTCGGCGAAACGCTTCGCGACGTCGTCGGCCACCCTCCTGCGGTCGTAGACGACCCGCAGCGGCATGTCGTCGCCCGGCATGATCACCATGGTGATCGGGAAGTGCGGCCTGCCGTCGTAGGCCAGCCCGGTCATCTCCGCTCCGACGTCGGCGAGGTCGAAGTCCGGCATCGGCACGTTCTCGTAGGAGACGCTGCTCTGGAGGATCGGCACCGCGGTGTCCAGGCCGAGCAACGACTGCATCTCGGGCAAGGGCACGGCGCTGTGCTGGCTCGCCTCGACGACGTGCTTGCCGAACTCCCGCAGCCAGGACCGCAGCACCATCGCGGGGTCCAGCTTCCGGCGCAGCGGTAGCGTGGCGATCATCGGGCCCAGGATGTCCGTGGAGCCGACCAGGTCGGGGGGCCGGTGTGCCATGGTGATCCCGCAGGCGAGGTCGGTGCGACCGAGGAACCGGCCCAGCACGATGAACCAGGCGCCCTGGGCCAGCGTGGCGAGGGTCAGCTGTTCCGCCCGGGCCAGGATGGTCAGCCGGGGGGCCAGATCGGTCAGCAGCTGCTCGAAGTGGGCGTGGGTGGACTCCCCCGCGGGCACCTCGATCCCTCCCAGGTGCACCTGCTCGACCGGCCGGTAGTGGGCCAGTTCCCTGCGCCAGAACTCCTGTGCCGCCGTGCTGTCCCGGTCGTGCCACCAGGACAGGTAGTCGCGGTACGGCCGCCCCGGGGAGGTGGTCGGCCGCCCGCCCCGGCGCAGCAGCCGGTAGTGGTCGATGAAGTCCTGGATGGCCAGCGTGAACGACCAGCCGTCCATCAACAGGTGCGAGAACCGCCAGGAGAACGTCCACCGTTCGGCACCGCGCCGGATCAACGTGCTGCGCATCAGGGGCACGTCGGTCAGATCGAATCCGGCCGCCCGCTCCGCGGCGAGGGACGCCTCCAGCCGGTCCTCCTGCTTCCGGTCGTCGAGTCCGCGCCAGTCCAGTGTTTCCAGGGGGAGTCGGGCCGTGCCGTGGACGACCTGCATCACGGTGCCGTTCTTGCGCCAGTGGAAGGAACTGCGCAGGATCGGATGCCGGTCGACCACCAGTTGCCAGGCCCGTTCGAAGTGCTCGGGGTGCATCGTCCCGGAGAACTCCAGCCGCAGCTGTTCCACGTAGATGCCCAGGCCGGGCTGGGCGAGCTGCTCGTAGAGCAGGCCCTGTTGGATCGGGGAGAGTTCGTAGATGTCCGCGATATCGCGGACAGGTCGCTGGGTCGCGCCGTTGTCAGTCATCGCTGTCCCGTCCGCTTCGTCACACGTCACCGCAGTTCATTGAGGAATTCGTCGAGCTCGTCTTCGGACAGACCGGCCAGGGGGAAGTCGGACGGTTCGTAGGAGCCCTCCCCCGCTCCGCGGCAGTGCGCAGCGATCTCCTCCAGCACCGCGTCGAACGCGGCGGTCAGGCGGTCCTGTTCGGCCTCGGTCACGGACCCGTCGAGCTGCCAGCGGATGCGCAGGGCTCCGTCCACCACGGCCGTGCTCAGCTGTCCGACCGTCCGGTCGTGCCATCCGGCGAGTCCGGCCACTCCGGCGAAGTCCGCCGCCACCGTGATCGCGCCGTCGACGCGGTCCCAGGTCACCGGTTCCCGCACGGCGAGGGTCGTCCCGCGGACCGGGTGCGGTTCCGGGGCCCGGAGCTGGGCCTTCACCGCGGGCAGGAACTGGCTCGGCGCGATGCCGGCCGCCACCGGCTCCACGGTCCGTAGTTCGGTCACCCGACCCACCAGCCGGCCGGCGGGTTCCTCGCTGCCGGCCAGGTCGGCCCGCAGCGAACGCTCCACCAGCAGCTGCGGCGGTTCGGGCAGCACTCGGCCCAGCGCGGCGGACGCGGCCGCCGCCAGTACCTCGGTCGGGTCCAGGTGGTAGCTGGCCGCCGCGGCGGAGAGCAGGTCCGCGGTGCGCGCGGCAGTCAGCTCGACCGTGTGCTGTCGGGGCAGCGCCGGCGGGGTGCCGGGGGCCTCGGCGAGCCCGGCCGGATGCACCAGGTCCCGGCGCAGGCCACGGTTCCACGCCGGGAGCGAACCCGCGCCCGCGCTCCACACCACCGACTGATCGGCGGCCAGCCGCTGGTACGCCTGGATCAGTTCCCGGCAGAAGAGGATCACGGAGGCGTCGTCGATCAGCCCCTGGGCCACCGTGCAGGCCAGCGCGCTGCCCTGCTCGCCCAGCCGGAACACCGCGAGCTTGACGGTCGGCCCGGCCCCGATGTCGAGTTCCTCGGTCATCTCGCCGAGCATCTGCGGCAGCGCGTCGGCCCGCACCTGCTCGGGCAGGGCACTGAGGTCGATCTCGGGCACCTCGGGCGTCTCGGGGTCCTCGGCCCGTTCGGGCTGCACCGCGAAGGCGCGCCCGTCCTCGGCCCGCACCCGAGTGCGCAGGGCCGGATGGCGGTGGAGCAGCGCGCCCAGCGCCCGCCCGGCCAGCACCGGGTCGAAGGCGTCCGGCACCTCCAGTATCACCGAACCCACCTGGGCGCTCGCCAGTGCCTGGTGCGGGGTGAGCGCCACGGCCGGGCCCGCGCCCTCGATGCCCGTCTCGACGGGGACGGCCCGCGCCAGTTCGAGGAAGGTCGTGCTCTCGAACAGGTCCTGCGGGTTGATGGCGATGCCCTCGGCGTTCGCCCGGCCGACGAACTGGACGCCCATGATGGAGTCGCCGCCCAGTTCGAAGAAGTTGTCCCGCCCCCCGGGCTGGTCCACCCCGAGCAGATCGGCCGCCAGGGTCAGCAGCGTGCTCAGCGCCCCGGCGTGTTCCGCCCCTTCCGCCGTTTCCGCCGTTTCGCCGCTGCCCGCGCGCTGCGGATCGGGCAGGGCCGAGCGGTCGACCTTCCCGTTGCTGCTCAGCGGCATCTCGTCGATGAGCACGAAGTCGGACGGGATCATGTAGGAGGGCAGCGACAGGGCGAGGTGGGCCCGCAACCGGTCGGCGAAGTCCCCTTCGACCTGGTCGTCCGAGGCGGTCGGCACGACGTGCGCGACCAGCCGTTGCTGGGTACGGGGCCCGAGTGCGGACACCACCGCGTTGACGACCTGCGGGTGCTGGGCGAGCCCGTGCTCGATCTCCCCCAGCTCGATCCGGTAGCCGCCGACCTTGACCTGGAAGTCGTCGCGGCCCAGGAACTCGATGGTGCCGTCGGGCAGGTACCGACCGAGGTCGCCGGTGCGGTACAGCCGCTCCCCCGTCTCCGGGTGCACCAGGAACGACTCGGCGGTGCGCTGCTCGTCGTGCCAGTAGCCCTCGGCCAGCCCCGCCCCGGCGATGTAGAGGTGTCCCGGCACCCACACCGGTGCGTGCCGCATGCGGTCGTTGAGGACGTGGAAGCGCTGATTGCGCAGGGGGCGCCCGTAGGGGATGGACGGCCAGTCGGGGGAGACCGCACCGATCGGGTGGGCGATCGACCACACCGCGGCTTCGGTGGCACCGCCGAGGCTGATCACTTCGGTCGAGGGCACCACCGCCCGCAACCGGTCCGGCAGGGACAGCGGGATCCAGTCCCCGCTGAGCAGCGCCAGCCGCAGCGAGGAGACCGGAGTCGGGTCGCCCGCCGCCTCGACGTGCTCCACCAGCATCTGCATCAGGGCGGGTACCGAGTTCCACACGGTGACCCCGTGTTGCTGGCACAGCTCGGCCCAGCGGGCCGGGTTGCGGCGGTCCGCTGCGTCCGGAAGCACGATGGCCCCGCCGGCCGCGAGCATCCCGAACACGTCGAACACCGAGAGGTCGAAGTTGAGCGCGGACAGCCCCAGGACGCGGTCGCCCGGCTGTACGCCGAAGCGTTCCTCGATGTCCACCAGGGTGTTCAGCGCGGCCTGGTGGCTGACCGCCACCCCCTTGGGCGTTCCGGTGGAGCCGGAGGTGTAGATGACGTAGGCGGTGTCCTCGGGTCGGGCCGGACAGATCCACTGCGCCGCGTCCGCCGGAGACCCCTCGGCGTCCTCGGACACCGGCAACACCTGCGGCGCGTTCGGCCAGTGCGCGGCCGTCCCCGGTTCGGACAGCACGCACCCGATGCCGGCCTGTTCGACCAGCCAGCGACGCCGGGCCTGAGGCAGGTCGGGGTCCAGCGGCACATAGGTGCAGCCCGCCGCGGAGGCTCCCAGGGCCGCCACGATCTGGCGCCACCCCTTGGCCAGGCCGATGCCGACCACGCTCCCCGGTCCGAACCCGGCCGCGGTCAGCGTTCCGGCCAACGCCACGGCGCGCTCGGTGAGTTCGGCGAAGTCGAGGACGCGGTCCTCGGTGATCACCGCCGGCTCGGTGGAGCGGGACCGGGCCAGCACCCGGGCGGGCAGCACATCGCTCGGGAGCTCGCCGTCCGTGTCGTTGGCCGCGGCCCTCGGTGCGAGCTGCGAGGGCGGCAGGTCGAGCACCGGGGCCCGGTGCCAGCCGTCGGTCTCGGCCAAGCCCACCACGAAGTCCTGGTAGGCCTGGAACATCTCGGCCATCAGCCCTTCGGGGAACAAGCCGTCGACGGCGTGCCAGGCCAGCTCCAGATTGCCCCCGAACTCCAGCAGGAAGTGGTCGATCGTCACCTGAGGCGTCTGCGAGATGAAGTAGTTCTGCTCGCCGAGCCAGTCCACGGGGGACGGCGCGGGCTTGCCGTCGACATCGCTGCCCAGTGCGCTGGTGAACACGACCGGCATGACGTCGCCGGCGCCCCCGCGCGCCCTGGCCCGTTCGCGCAGGATGCGCACGCCGCTGACGTAGCGGTGCTCGAAGTCGTCCCAGCTCTGCCGTTGCAGCTCGCGGACCAGCTCGGCGAAGTCGCCCGCCGACACCGCGTCCACCTCCAGCAGGTCGAAGGAGGCGAACTCGCCCACCAGGGAATCGACTTCCTCGTGCACCGGCAACCGGTTCACGGCCGTGAAGTTCAGGGTGAACCGCTGGCTCTTGCTCCAGGTGCCGATGGTGACGGCGAACGCGGCGAGCATGGCACTGGACGCGGTGACGCCGAACTCGCCCGCCCTGGCCTTGATCCGGCCCCACACCTCGGCGTCCAGCCGGGCGTGCCTGCGCACGAACGCCAGTCGTTCCCCGGTGCCGGTGGCCTGCACCGTGGGCAGTTCGGGTGCGGAGGGCAGTTCACGGACCCGCTTGCGCCAGTACTCCAGTGCGCGTGCGTAACGCGGGGTCCGTCGCAGTTCCTCCTCCGCGAGCACGTAGTCGCGGAAGGACAGGGTCAGCGGCGAGGGGTCCAGTTCGGGCTCGTGGTAGAACTCCCGCCACTCGGGCAGGAGCTGGTAGAAGAACGAGGACACGTCGGCGACCAGCAGGTCGAAGCTGATGTGCACGCGGACGAGGTGGTCCGGGAGCAGGCTGACCCTGACCTCCCACAGCGGCCAGACGTCGGCGCGACGCACTTCGGTGCCCATCCGGTCGCGGATCGCGGCGAGTTCCCGTTCGGCCTCCGCGGCCTGCGCGCCGCGCAGGTCGAGCACCTCGAACCGGTAGGGCGTGGTGTCCGGCAGGACGCGTTGCCGGCCGTCGGGGAGGACGACCATGCGCAGCATGTCGTGTCGCTGCACCACCCGCTGCCAGGCGGCTTCCAGCCGGGTGACCTCGATGGTGCGGCTGTCGAACTCGAAGTACAGGTGCGGGGCGACACCGCCCATGTCGAAGCTGGACAGTCGACCGATCCACTGCGCCTGCTGCATCTCGGTGAGCGGGAACGGTTCGAAGCGTCGCTCCGGCTGCGGGACCACCGCGGTCAACCGGTCGTCGACCTCGGTCGCGCCGGCCTCGCGCAACTGCTCGGCGAGTCCGCCGATGGTGGGCGTGGCCAGCAGCTTGCTCAACGGCACCGTGACCCCGGCCGTGGCCTGGAGTCGGTTGAGCACCTGGGTGGCCAGCAGCGAGTGGCCCCCGAGTTCGAAGAAGTTGTCCCGGGTCCCGATCGGCGCGATGCCGAACAGTTCCTCCCAGACCCCGGCGATGGTGTGCTCCAGCTCGTCCGCCGGCTCCACGTAACCGGTCACCAGGGTGCTCGGCCGGGCCGCCCGCGTGGGCTGCTCCGCCTCGGGCTCCTCGTGCTCGGCGATCTGCGCGCCGATGTCCGCCGTGGCGGACGTGCTCGTGCCGCGCGGCTCGATCCAGTACCGATCGCGCTGGAACGGGTATCCGGGCAGCTCCACCCGGTTGCGCCGGCCCTCGTGCAGGGCGCGCCAGTCCACGGCGCCGCCGAACAGCCAGATGTCGCCGACGGCGGTGCGCAGCACCTGCCCGTCCTCGGCGGACTCGTCCGGCCTGCGCATCGTGGTGACCGCGGCCGACCGGGGGCGGTCGTCCTGAGCGCCGGCCCGGGCCAGGGTGCTCAGCGTGTTGCCGGGCCCCACCTCCACGAGCACGGCGGGTCGGTCGCCGACCGCGGTGCGCACCGCGTCGGCGAAGAGCACGGGGCGACGCATGTGCGTGCCCCAGTAGCGCGGGTCCGTGGCCAACTCGGTGGTGAGGGGTTCCCCGGTGACGCAGGAGACGAACGGCCGGCCGGGTGGGACGAGCACGGACTCGGCCACGGCGCGGGTGAACGGCTCCACCACGGGGTCCATCATCGCGGAGTGGAAGGCGTGCGAGGTGTGCAGCGGGCGGACGGTGACCTCCCGGGCGGCGAGCCGTTCGCAGAGCCGGGCCACCGCCTCGTGCGGCCCGGAGGCCACGCACAGCGAGGGCGCGTTGACGGCCGCGATGGACACCCCGGGCGGCAGCAGTCGCTCGACGTCCGCAGCGGCGGCGGCGACCGAGACCATGGCTCCCGTCGGCTGGTCCTGCATGAGCTTGCCGCGCAGGGCGACCAAGCGCGTGGCGTCCGCCAGGGACAGCACCCCGGACAGGCAGGCCGCGGTGAACTCACCGATGCTGTGCCCCACCATGACGTCCGGTTCGACGCCCCAGGACAGCAGCAGTTGGGCCAGCGCGTACTCGGTGGCGAACAGGGCCGGCTGGGCGAGCGTGGTGTGGGTCAGTCCGTCCTCGGCGGGGTCGCTCGGGTAGAGCACGGTGCGCAGGTCGATGCCGAGGGGCTCGTCCAGCAGGCGGGCGCATTCGTCCATCGCCTCGGCGAACACCGGCTCGTTCTCGTACAGGCCCCGGCTCATCCCGGGGTACTGGGCGCCCTGCCCGGGGAAGAGGAACACCACCTTCGCCGGGGCGAGGCCCGCGTCCGCGCTGCGCACCCGGCCCGGCTCCGCCCCGGACAGCAGTGCCGCCGCTTCGGCGGTGTCGGCGGCCAGCACCGCCTTGCGGTAGCGCATCGCCCCGCGACCGGTCTGGAGGGTGTGCGCGACGTCGGTCAGCGGGCGTTGCGGCAGTTCGGCGAGGCGCTGCGCGACCGCCCCGCTGAGTGCGTCCAGCGCGGCCGGGGTCTTCGCCGAGAGGACCACCAGCTGCGGTCGGTCCCAGGGCGCGGTGGGGGCCGGTTCCGGCGCTTGTTCCAGCACCACGTGCGCATTGGTGCCGCCGATGCCGAACGAGCTCACCCCGATGCGGCGGGGGAACGGTCCGTTCGGCCACTCGCGCAGTTCCGTGTTGACGAAGAACGGAGTGGACGGGAAGTCGATGCGCGGGTTGGGCTGCTGGAAGTGCAGGCTGGGCACCAGGGTGCGGTGCTGGAGCTGGAGCACGGCCTTGATGAAGCTGGCGATGCCCGCCGCCGACTCCAGGTGGCCGATGTTCGACTTGACCGAGCCGACGGCGCAGAACTGCGTGTCCGCGGTCTGCCTGCCGAACGCCCGGGTGAGTGCCGTGATCTCGATGGGGTCACCGACACGGGTGCCCGTGCCGTGCGCCTCGACCGCGGTGATCGAGCGGGCGGGCACCCCGCTGTCGGCGATCGCTTCGGCGACCACCGCTTCCTGTCCGCGCACGCTCGGCGCGGTGTAACCCACCTTGTCCCCGCCGTCGTTGTTCACCGCGGAGCCCTTGAGCACGGCGAGCACCCGGTCACCGTCGCGCTGGGCTTCGGTCAGCCGCTTGAGCACCACCACGCCGACCCCGTTGCCGAAGACCGTGCCCGCTCCGTCGGCGTCGAAGGGACGGCAGTGCCCGTCCGGCGAGTAGATCAGGCCCTGCTCGTAGCGGTATCCGACGCGGTGCGGCACCCGGACGCAGACGCCACCGGCGAGGGCGAGCTCACAGCTGCCGGAGCGCAGCGCCGCGGCGGCCTGGTGCACCGCCACCAGTGAGGTGGAGCACGCCGTCTGCACGTTCACCGCGGGTCCGGTGAGCCCGAGCTTGTAGGCGGTCCGGCTGGCCAGGTAGTCCTTGTCGTTGTGGATCTGCAACTCGAACATCGTCGAGTCGAGCACGATCCGATCGCCGCCGAGCAGGTTGGACATCAGGTACGCGGGCATGTTCCCGCCGGCGAACACCCCGGCGGTACCGGACCGGGCGGGGTCGATCCCGGCGTGTTCCATCGCGTGCCACGCGCTCTCCAGGAAGAGCCGCTGCTGCGGGTCGAGCAGCGCCGCCTCCCGTGCCGTGAAGCCGAAGAACCTGGCGTCGAAGAGGGCGATCCCTTCGAGCGTCGGCGCGACCGGTACGTAGTCGGGCCCGCTGATGAGGTCCTGGCTGAGCCCCTCGGCCCGTAGCTCATCCTCGGTCAGGAGTTCGATCGACTCCACGCCGGAGCGCAGGTTGTGCCAGTAGGCGTCGAGGTCAGGGGCGCCGGGGAACCGGCCCGCCATCCCGACGACGGCGATGTCGACGACAGCGCCGTCGTATTGAGCACCCGAGACGGGGACTGCGGATGTCACCGGAAGTTCTCCTTTGCAAACGAAGCATCGACCACGGGTCCGTACGCATCAGCTAGGGGTGGGTCGGGTCGGGCAGCATGAGGCGTTCGACGCGGTAGTCGGTTGCGCCGTCCACGCACAGGTCGGCGCAGACCTTGCCCAGCAGCGGCACGAACTTGAACCCCCACCCGCCGGTGGCGATCACCACGTTGTCCCCGCCGTCGAACAGTCCCTTGGCCGTGCCGAGGAAGAACTGCCGTTCGGGGTCGGCGGGCAGTACGGCCAGACAGGTCTCGCGGGCCAGCGGTCGCGCGTCCACCAGGGGCAGGTGCCGGTCGACCCAGCCGCACACCCGGGACACGTGGCGCGGGTCCGGGCTGCCGGTCGCCCGCTCGGGGTCGTCCAGCGGGTTCACCTCGAACACGGGGCCGACCCGGACCACGTCGGTGTCCTGCCACGCGTTGGGCGGGAAGCCGTAGAACAGGTTGGTGTCCTCCTCGGTGGGCTCCTGGAAGACGAACCAGAACGGGTAACGGGCCCGGGGGTCCCGTTGCCGCAGGGTCACCAGCGCCATTTCGAAGACGTTGAGGTCCAGTCGGGCGCCCAGGGGCTCCAGCAGCCGGTTCGCGTAGGGGCCGTTGGCCAACACCACCTTGCCCGCCCGGCACCAGCCGCGGGGGGTGCGCAGCCGCACGCCCTCGCCGTCGGGCGCCAGTTCCTGCACGGACTCGCCCGCCCGCAGCACGACACCCGCCGACTCGCTCAGCCGGAGCAGGCCGTCCACCGTGGCCCGCACGTCGACCGCTCCGCCATCGGGCTGCACGAACCCCTCGAAGTGACGGGGCAGGTCGGCGAACCCGTAACGCCGCTCGATGTCGGCGGCGGTGAGCCACTCGTAGGGGATGGACAGCTTGTCCATGGTCCGGGCGGTCGCCGAGATCTTGCCCTCGTTGGTGGCCACGTCGATGTCGCCGAACCACAGGCTGCCGAAGGCGTGCAGCAGTTGGTGCCCGCTGGCCCGTTCGAGCTCCCGCCACAGGGGCAGGGCTTCCCCGGTCAACTGACACAGGTCCGGCTCGGTGTACTGCAACCGCCAGTGCCGTTCCGCCCCGCTGGTGCCGCACTGTTCGTTGCCGAAGGCGAACTGCTCGAAGACCGCCACGCGTGCGCCGCGGCGAGCGGCGTGCCACGCCGAGGCGAGACCGACCGGGCCTCCGCCGACCACAACGATGTCGTAGTGCTCTACTTCGGACACTGCGGGTTTCCCTCCACCTCGTGCGCCGCTGACGACGTGATCGGTGCGTTTCGGACCTCCTGGCGGAGGACGGTGTCCAACCTGGACACCACTTGGTCGACCTGCCGGTCGGTCATTCCCGGATGGCACGGCAGGTTGACCTGTTGCTCGAACCACATGCGCTCGGCCACCGGGCACTCACCGGCGTCGTGGTCCCTGGCCCGCCATTCGGGGAGCAGGTGCAGGGGGAAGTACCGCAACTGCATCTGCACGCCGTGTGCGTCGAGCCGGGACACCAACCGGTCCCGCAGGATGCCGCTGGCCGGGTCGACGAAGAACGTGTACAGGTGGTAGCCGTGCCGGACCGGCTCGGGACCCTCCTGCGTCCGGACGCCGGGGAACTGTTTGAGCACGTCGGTGTAGGTGGTGGCGATCTCGGTCCTTCGCCTCACCAGTTCGTCCAGTTTGGCCAGTTGCACGATGCCCACCGCCGCGTTCGGCTCCGCCAGCGTGGCGTTCGTGCCGCCGTAGCGGATCGCGGCGCAGCCGTGGGTGAAGGCGAAGCCGGGGTGCATCATCCACGGGTGCGCGCTGGTGCGCTCCCCGATGGCCCGCACCTTCTCGTGGTAGACCGCATCGGCCTCGTTGGACCGGATGCGGTCCACCCGGTCGGCCAGCGTCCGGTCGAACAGCGTGATCATCCCGCCCTCGCCGAGGGTGGTGATGTTCTTGCTGGAGTGGAAGCTGAAGCAGCCGATGTCGGCCAACGTGCCGGGTTTGCGGCCCCGGTACTCGGAGCCGAGCGCGTGCGCGCAGTCCTCGATGACCGTGATGCCGTGCCGGCGCGCGATCGCCATGATGGGGTCCATCTCGCACGGCAACCCGCCGTAGTGCACCAGGATCAGTGCCTTGGTGCGACTGGTGATCAACGATTCGAACTGCTCGGGTCCGATGTTCAGCGAGACCGGGTCCACATCACAGAAGCGCACCTTCACCGGGTAGTTCAACAGCGGCTGCGCGCTGGCCTTGTAGGTCTGCGGGGTGACGATGACCTCGTCCCCGACGGCCAGGTCGAGCAGGCGTATCGCGATCTCCAGCGCGACGGTCCCGCTCGTCACCGAAAGCGCGTACGGCACTGAGAGGTATTCACGGAAACACCGCTCGAACTCCTCCCGACATCGCCCCCCCGACAGGTTCTCACCAGAGTTGACCAACTGGGCTAGCACTCCGATTTCCTGCTCTCCGAGCACGGACCCGAGTTGCGGGTAAGGAATTGCGTACGACTGCTCCACCGCCCACCTCCAAGACCCCCAACTGCCTGAACACCGTGCCACCCGAGGGATCGGGTATCGGTGCGTCCATCCGAGACGGCACCGCCCTGAGAACCAGGAAGAATCTTTCACGGCTACCACCGCACGCCGCAGGCTTGCGATATTTGTCCGGCATAACCCAAGAATCTCAAATCCCGCCACCATCGGGAATACACCGGTTGATCTAATGCCGTTCTACGACCTCGCCACATCACACCTGAGCTGGGGGTGGGTGAAGATCAGGATTTACCGAGTTCGATGGAACAGGTGTGCAGGTGGGCTCGTTGACCTGCCGGTTTCGCCTGGTGTCCGAACCAACCCGGACCGCCTACGACCGACGTACTAGGCCATTGTCACGTCAGCAGGTGTCGATTAGCCTCGGCCTGCGCCGCCGCAACGCCGTTCCGCAAGAATGTCGAAAAGTCGCCACCCCGGATCTTCACCGTCTGACAACAAGGGGACGTCACCGTGTCCGTGGACATACTGAAAAATCTGTTGCTGGATATCGGGATCGCGGGGGAAAAGCTGGACGAGATTCAACCGTATACCCGAATCCGAGCCGATCTCGGCCTCAGCTCGATCGAAACCACCGACTTGGAGATCCAGTTGCGCGAACGATTCGACGTCACGATCAACCTGTGGGACCAGGTCGACTACACGATCGAACAGCTGGCGGGCGGCATCCGGGAGACGCCCCGATGAGCCCGCTCGACGTCCGCCCGCTGGATCCGGACGTACCCACGATCGACCGACGACGGGCCGAGGACTACCTAAGCGCCGGACTGTGGCGCGAGGAGCGGATCGCCGACCTGCTGCGGGCCGCACGTCTGCGCTCCCCCGATCGCCGTGCTGTGGTCAGCGGGACGACGACGCTGTCGCACGGCGAACTGCACCGGGCGGTCACCGTGGCCGGACGACGTCTGGAGGGGCTCGGCGTACGCGCCGGCGACCGGGTGGTGGTGCAACTCCCCAACTGCACGGAGTTCCTGGTCCTGGCCCTGGCACTGATCGACATCGGGGCTCCCCCGGTCCTGGTGCTGCCCGGGTTCGGCGAGTACGAACTGAGTCATGTGGTGCGCACCGCCCGACCGGTCGCCCTCGCCGTGCGCACGGGCAACAGGTCGGCGCTCACCACGGAGTCGACCCGACGTCTGCGGAAGGAGCACGCGTCCCTGCGGCACGTCCTCGCCCTCGGTGCCGGCACGGCCGGGGACGTCGACCTCGCCGCGTTGTGCGACCCGGGTGCACCCTGGGACGAGCAGGTCGCGCAGGCCGTCACCGCGCCGCGCCGGAGCGACGGTTGCGCTGTGGATGCCGCCGTGTTCCTGCTGTCCGGCGGCACCACCGGACCGCCGAAGGTGATTCCCCGGGGCAATGCGGGTTACGCCTACATGATCAGGGCGGCGACGGAGATCGCCGGGGTCACCGAGGATTCCGTCTGTCTCGCCGTGATGCCCGCCGCACATGGCTTCGTGCTGAACTGCCCCGGAGTGCTGGGCACCCTGGCCGCGGGCGGCACGGTGGTACTGGGCGACCCCACCGATCCCCGGCAGGCGTTCGACCTGATCGAACGGGAACGCGTGACGCACTGCGCTCTCGTGCCGACCGTGGCGATGCAGTGGCTGACCGCCGCGGCCGGGACGAGCGCCGACCTCAGCAGCCTGCGGGTGATCCAGGTCGGCGGCGCCCGCCCCGTTCCGGAACTGGCGGGCCGGATCCGCTCCGTGCTGGGCGCCACGCTCCAACAGTGTTACGGCATGAGCGAGGGCCTGCTCTGCTACACGCGACTCACCGACGACGAGGCGGTCATCGTCCAGACCCAGGGACGCCCCACCTCCCCGATGGACGAGGTGCTGATCGTGGACGAACAAGGCCGTCAGGTCCCGAACGGCACCACCGGGGAACTCCTCACCAGGGGGCCGTACACCGTCGCGGGCTACTACCGGGACCCGGCCGCCACGGCGAAGGCGTTCACCCCGGACGGCTTCTACCGCACGGGCGATCTGGCGACCAGGACACCCGAGGGCGACCTCGTCGTCAACGGCCGGGTGCGCGACATCATCAACCGCGGCGGCGAGAAGATCCCGGCGGAGGACCTGGAGCTGTTGGTCGCGCGACACCCCGCCGTACGGGCTTCCGCTGCCGTCGGCGCACCCCACGAGCTGTACGGAGAGGTCGTCCACCTGTACGTCGTGCCGGAAACGGGACAGGAACCGACCCTGTTGGAGCTGCGCCGGTTCCTGCGCGAACTCGGGTTGGCCTTCTTCAAGCTGCCCGAGCAGATGGAGGTCGTGGCGCAGTTGCCCACCACGGCCATCGGCAAGATCGACAAGAAGGCACTGCGCGCACGCATCGCGCGACGCCGGGCTGCGGAGGCATAGGGCGTGAGGCATCGCATCGACGCGGACCTGATCATCCCCGGGTCGGGAGCCCCCACCGTCAACGGAACCGTGGTGCACGCCGACGGCCGCATCCGGTTCGCGGGACCGACGGCCGAGCTCAGCGAGGACGACCGGTCCTTGGAGCCGACGCGGGTCACCGCCCTGCTGCCGGGCCTCTGGGACTGCCATGTGCACTTCGCCGGCATCCGCGGTCGGGTGAACACCGAGGAACTGATGCTCACGCCCGAGGCGTTGGCGGTCGCCCGCAGCGTCAAGGACGCCGAGGCGGCGCTGCGCGCGGGGTTCACCAGCCTGCGGGACATGGGCGGCCACGGCTGCGTGCTGGCTCAGGCCGTCCGGGAAGGCACCCTGGTCGGCCCGAACATCTACAGTGCGAACCAGGTCATCGGGCAGACGGGTGGGCACAGCGATGCACACCGCCTGCCCTACCGCTGGGTGACCGACCCCTGCCGCAGTGGCGGTACGCTCCGCATCGCCGACGGTGTGGACGAGTGCGTCAAAGCGGTGCGCCTCCAGCTCAGGGCGGGGGCCGAGGTGATCAAGATCTGTACCTCGGGCGGTGTGCTGAGCGAGGTGGACAACCCGCACCACCAGCAGTACCGCAGCGAGGAGTTGCACGCGATCGTCACCGAGGCCGCACGGGCGGACCGGGTCGTCGCGGCGCACTGCCACGGACGGGCCGGGATCCTGGCCGCGATCGAGGCCGGGTGCCACACCATCGAGCACGGCACCGAACTCGACGAGGAGTGTGCCGCTCTGTTGGCCGAGCGGGGCATGATGCTGGTGCCCACGCGCACCATCTACGAGGCGCTTCGGCACAACGTCGCTGCTCTGCCGCCCAGTTGGCGGGACCGTTTCGAGCTCATGGCCGAGCGGCACCTGAGGGCGATCCAGATCGCGCACCGGGCCGGGGTCTCCCTCGCACTGGGTACGGATCTGGGCACGAGCGACCGGAACGGGCCGCTCTCCTGGGGCAAGCACGCCAGCGAGTTCGCCCATCTGATCGCTGCGGGACTGAGCCCGCTGGAGGCGATCGAAGCGGCCACGGCCCACGGCCCCGACACGCTCGGGCCCCGGGCCCCGCGGTCCGGTCGGCTGGCTGCCGGCTACGACGCCGACCTCCTGGCGGTGGACACGGACCCCCTGACCGACGTCACGTTGCTGGCCGACCAGGACCGCATCACCCATGTGTGGAAGTCCGGGGAACTCGTGCACCAGCGCATGGCCGACGACGCCGTCGACCGGCCCGCCTGAGCGAGGGGTCGTCCGCATCACTGCGCCAGGTGGCCCTGCGGGCACGGAACCCGGGCAGCCCGGTCCGCAACCACTTCAAGGAACCGTCCGCGACCGCGCGGACGGTTCCTTCGGTTCGGCGCCGGCCCGGCCTTCCCGAAGGGCCGGTCCGCCGCTCCTCAGCTGCTGCGATCCCAATCGGCGATGAACTGCGACATCGA
The DNA here is from genome assembly GCF_042732055.1 of Streptomyces sp. NPDC059816. Lineage (NCBI taxonomy): Bacteria > Bacillati > Actinomycetota > Actinomycetes > Kitasatosporales > Streptomycetaceae > Streptomyces > Streptomyces sp. NPDC059816. The sequence continues at coordinate 155,659 of NZ_JBHWIQ010000013.1, read as the reverse complement.
CAGCACGCCCGAGTTCACCTGGGCGAAGGCGTCCATCGCCTGCTGGTTTCCCTCGATGTTCTCCAAGAGTTTCTGCAACTCCGGGGGAAGGGGTTCCAGGGTGGAGACCTGCATCGTGAAATCGTAGACGGGTTGCGCATGCTGATCACGGGCCGACTGGTAGTCGGCCATCGCCACGTCGAACGGCTGGCGCCCGGACAGCGCGTCGTCCAAGCCGCCGGCGCAGAGCTCAGCGGAAATGAACGCATCGCTGATTCCCTGGGCGGTGAAGAAGTCCTTGCAGTAGCCGGCGTCACCGACCAGCGCCCAGCCGGGCCCGTAGGGCTTGCGGAAGTAGTTCGGGAGGGCGGCACCGACCACCCGCGCCTCACGCTTGGCCCCGCGAATGCGCTCGGCCCATGCCGGCGCCAACGCGAAGTTCTTGAGGTAGTTGCCTTCGAGGTCCTTCTTCACCTCGTTGAACTCCGCGAACGGCCAGCAGCCGCCGACCAGGGTCAGACCGTCGTGCGTCGGCCATGCCCCGAACCCGCGGTAGGGGCGGGAGTGCGCCCTGAAGACGCCGTCCATGTCCAGCCCGCTGTAGTAGCTGTAGTAGCCGCACATCAGTTTGGGGTTCTCGTTGTACTGCGGTGCGGCCACCGCCCGCGCGACCAGCGAGTGCAGTCCGTCCGCACCCACCACCACCCGCGCCCGCTCGGTCACCACCGGACCGTCCTGCTCACGCCCGCGCACCCCCACCACCCGGCCGTCGTCGTCGAAGACGACCTCGGAGACCGTGAAGCCCTCCCGGACCTCCACGCCCGCCTGGACCGCCGCGTCCACCAACAGCTTGTCCAGCACGATCCGACGCGGCCCGTACGCCACCGGTTCGGCCGCGGTGCCGGGACCGCCCGTGAGCACGACGGAACCGAAGTCCAAGGCGTACGTGTGGATGGGAGGACACCCCGTCGACACGAGTCTGTCGAGCAGACCCCACCTGCGCAGCGCCGCGACGCCCGGTGGGTGCACCAGATGCGTCGACAGCGTGTCGCTGGGGAAGGTCGCCCGGTCCACGACCAGGACCCGGTACCCCTTCCTCGCCAACAACATCGCGGTCGGTGACCCCGCGCACCGTGCTCCCACGACGATCACGTCGTAACCGGTTCCGCTCATCCTTCGCTCCTGCCCGCTGTCCTGTGGTGGTTCTTCGGATGGCTGCTGCTCGACCCGGCGCCGATCTCGGGGCCTCCCGCGGACGCGGACCCGGGCCGACCGCGGCGAACCGAGCACCCGTGTCGGTCGGGAGGCGTCGTTCCACCGCGGTCGAGGCGGACGTGGGGGCGGTGGTCGCGCAGTTGCTCGCCGCGCTCACCGTCCGCACGGTGAAGTCGAGCCGAGAAGCGCCGGGACATCCGATGGCGACATTCCGCTGGCCGCGCTCATTTCCTACCGCAGCCCGATCGGTGGTGAGCATGCGAACGCCGGGTCCCCATCGCTCCTGCTTTTCCCTCTCAGAGAAGAGGCAGCACACAGCAGACTACGCACACGCCCGCGACTACGGCAATGAGACTAAATCCACGGTTGTAAAACCAGGCGTTCCATCGGATGACGACCTGGGGCTAGCGGCAGAAGTATCCAGCCTTGTACCTTCGGAAGGGACTGCGGAGGCAGCACAGAGATTCCCCTGTCTGGCCGCCCGAGTTTGAAACACATTCACTATCCGCGTCTACTCAGCCGACCATTGAAAGAGAATGCCGAGGAGCAAGGCAATGACCTCACGTGCCGCATCCGCACTCGACAATTCGTGGGATAGCCCGCCGGAGGCGCAGGACCTCATTCAGGAAGCAATGGCCTGGCATTTCGACCCGAAGACCGGATCCCCGTTCTGGCAGGAGTTGGGGAAGAAACTGGCCTTCGACCCGCGCAAGGACGTGCGGACCGTGGAAGACCTTTCCCTGTTTCCCAACGTCGTCGACGAGCTGCGCAACGTCCGGATGGAAGACCTGGTGCCCAGGGGGTACGGCAGCATCGACACGCTGCCCACTCCTCCGGTGGTGGGCGAGAGCGGCGGAACGACCGGCTCGCCGAAGCGGGTGTTCGTCCTGCCCGACGTCCGCGAGCAGTCCTGGGCCTGGTACCACCACCGTCTGGTCGAGCACGGGATCGCCACGGGGGACAACTGGCTCGGCGTCATGCCGGCCGGACCGCACATGGCCGGCATCCTCGCCCAGGACACCGCCCTGCGGTTCCGGAGCATCTTCTTCACGCTCGACCTGGACCCCCGGTGGGCGAAACTCGTCACCGCCCGGGGCGCCGTCGGCGAGCTCAAGGAGTACGTCAATCACCTGGTCAACCAGATCGAATGGATCCTCCAGAGCCAGGACATCCGCGTGATGGTCATCACGCCGCCGCTCATCGAGGCGGTCTGCCAACGCGAACACCTGGTGGACCTGATCAACGCGAAGGTCAACACGATCATCTACGGCGGCACGTCGATGGACGAAGACACCCGTCACCTGTTGCGGACCGAGGTCTTCCCGCAGGTCAACTTCGTCAGCATCTTCGGCAGCACGATGATCTTCTGCGCGATGCCGGAACGGCCCGGGGCACCGGCCGGCGAGTCCCCGATCTTCGACCCGCCGTCCCCGTTCTCCATGTTCTCGGTGGTCGATCCCGCCACCGGGCAGAACGTGGCCTACGGGGAACGCGGTCAAGTGGTCACGCACCACATCACGCGGAACCTGTTCCTGCCCAACAACCTGGACCGGGACACCGGCATCCGCCATCCGCACCGACTCGGCTACCCGGGCGACGCGGTGTCCGAGATCAAGCCGGTCCAGGAGTTCGGCGATGCCACCGTGATCGAAGGGGTCTACTGACGTGCGGAGCCCGTCCACCGCACCGGCACAACTCCACGCCCTCGGCATCGGAGGGCCGTACCAGAGCCGCAACCGCGAAGTCGTCCGCGCCGTCACCTCCGAACCGGTGGCCGAACTGAGCCTCGTGCCGTGGCTGTTCGCCCAGCGGAACATCCGGGCCCTGCGCCGGGCCACCCCGCCGGATCCGGCACGCCGCAAGAAGCTCCTGACCAGGGCGGGTTGGCTCTTCGCCAGCGGCTCGGTCGACGGCGTCTCCCCCGATGCGTACCACCGGACCGTGGCCGAGGTGTCCGGCATCCCGATCTCCGTCGTACGGCACCTGTCGCAGGAGGTCGGCGACTACGCGGCGACCGCGTGCGAGAGCGTGCGCCAGGCCCGCCCGATCGGGGCGACGGACAGTTGGCGCGACGAGCGCACCAAGCTCGGTTCCGGGGTGTGGACCCGCCGCGGTGAGGTCCTGATGGTCCACGCGCCGGCCAACTCCCCTGCCGTGCACACCGCATGGCTGGACGCGCTGGCCCTCGGCTACCGGGTGGCGATCCGGCCGTCCGGGCGGGAGCCCTTCACCGCCCACCGGCTGGTCGCCGCACTGCGCCAGGTGGGCTACGACAACGATCAGGTCGTCCTGCTGCCCACGGACCACCAGACGGCCGACCGGCTCGTCGCCGAAGCGGACGTCGCCATCGCGTTCGGCGCCGACGAGGTGGCCCGGAAGTACGCGGCCAGCACCCTCGTCATGCCGTTCGGGCCCGGCAGGTCGAAGATCCTGCTCACGTCCGGGGTGGATGTCGTACGGCACCTGGACACCATCACGGAGTCCATCGCCGGTCACGCCGGCACCGGTTGCGTGAACGCCACTGCGGTGTTCGTGGAGGGCGATCCCGCACCGGTCGCCCAGGCGATCGCCACCCGGTTGGGCGGGCTCCCCTCGCTGCCGCCGGGTGACGAGCGCGCCAGGCTGCCGGTCCGCCAGGCCGCCGTCGCACGCACCGTGGACGAGTACCTGTGGGCCAAGACGGGGAACGCACGTCCGTTGTTGGGTGCGGACTCCGTCGTCCACGAACTCGGTGACGGCTCGGCGGTGTTGCGCCCGGCTGTGTTCCTGCTCGACCGCCAGGACGCCCCGCAGGCCCGGATCGAGATGGGGTTCCCCTGCGTATGGGTCCTGCCGTGGCGACGCGAGGGCGACTGGATGGCACCGTTGCGCGACACCCTGTCGCTCACGGTCTTCACCGATGACGGCGGGCTCATCGACTCACTGGTCGCCGAGCCGACCATCAACAAGATCCATGTCGGCGACCACCCGACCACCTGGACGCGCCCCGGCCTTCCCCACGAGGGATACCTCGGCGGATTCCTCATGCAGACCAAAGCGGTCGTCGTCGGCTGACCACGCCCGGCGACAACACGCGGGTCCGACCGACGAACCGCCGGTCGGACCCGTGAACCGCGCCGATTCCCCCACTACTCGGGCACGCTGGCCTCGATCATGTGCAGGGACGAGTCCACCGGGCGCACCCCGTGCACGATCAGGCCGGCCCGCTCCGCGATCGTCAGCAACCCGGCTCGGGTGTGCTTCCTGCCACCGATGACGAGCAGCATCCGCAGGTCCATCGCGGAGGCGAGCTGCTGCCCGGGGCCGTCGGCGTCGACGAAGTTGTCCACGATGACCATCCGGGCCCCCGGCCGCGCCGCCTCGACCGCATTGCGCAGGATCAGGACCGACCGGTCCTCGTCCACCCCCAGGATGTTCTTGAACAGGTAGAGGTCCGCCTGCACGGGAATCTCCCGGAGGCAGTCGCCGGGTACCAACTGCACGCGGTGGGCCAGCGCACCGCCGGGGTGCACCCGGGCGTCGGCGTTCGCCACCACGTCGGGGAGATCGAGGAGGAAGCCCTGGAGTCCCGGGTGCCGTTCCAACACCGTGGCGAGGACGAGTCCCTGCCCCCCGCCGACATCGGCGATCGTGTCGACACCGGACAGGGGGAGCAGGTCGGCGAGGACGGCTGCGGACAACCTGGTCTGCTGGGTCATGGCACGGTCGAAGGTCTTCGCCGACTCCGGCCACTGGGTGTGCAAGTGCTCGTAGAACTTCCGGCCGTGCTCCTGGGTGAACACTTCGTTCCCGGTCCGGACCGACTCGTCGAGACGGCCCCAGAGCGACCAGAGCCACGGCTCGGTGCACCACAGCACGAGGTGCTTGAGGCTGTGCGGGGAGTCCTCGCGCAGGGCCCGTGACTTCTCCGTGTGGACGAACGCCCCTTCGCTGTCCTCCGCGAACACCTTGTAGGACGTCAGCGCTCGCAGCAGCCGTTGCAGGGCTGTCGGATCCGCGCCGACCGCGGTCGCGAGTTCATCGACCGTCGCGGGCTCGTCGCCGAGGGCCTCGGGCAAGCCCAAGGTGACGGCCGCGCGCACAGAAGCCGCACATGCAGCGCTGAGCGCGTGCTCCAGCAAGCCCGACGCCAGGGACTCGGCCGACTTCGCACTGCTCATGACGGACACCTCTCTCTGCCAATCCAACCATCGGTGATCATTGCCGGTTCAGCGCTGCGCCCGCCGATTCGTTCGACGGGCGCCCCTGTTCGTCGTCAGGGCGTGAGGCGGCGTGCGTCCTGGTTCCGGAGGATCGTGCAGACGTCCCGTAGCGCGGACTCCGTCCGTGCGATGTCCTCGTCCGTCAAGAAGAGGGACGGTTCGAATCGGACGGAGTTCCCTGCGGGCCCGATCGGCAGGACGCGTATCCGGTGCTCGCGCAGGATGTACGCCGCGATCAGGTATCCGAGCATCCCTGATCGGGCCTTTTCCTGCATGAGCTCCGAGGACACGTTCGAGTGGTCCCGGAACTCCAGGGCGAGCATGAGGCCGATGCCCTCCACGGTGTCCACGACATCCGGGAAGTCGGACTTGAGCGAGTTGAGCATGTCCTTCAACCGGTTGCCGCGCTCGGCAGCCACCTCGTACGCCCGGCCGCCATCGGCCTCCAGCATCTCCAGCACCTTCAGGGCGATGGCCCCGGAGAATCCGTCCTTCGCAAAAGTGGAGCTGTGCATCACCTCGAACTCCGGGCGGAAGCGGTCCTGCCGGAAGAGCGCCACGGAGTTCTTGGCGACTCCGCCGCCGATGCTCTTGGCCAGTGCGTAGTAGTCGCCCTGCAACCCCATGTGGGAACTGGCCAGGAAGGCGCCCGTGCGCCCCATGCCGCTGTGGATCTCATCGACGACCAGGGGACATCCGACCGCGTCGCACAGTGCTCTGATCTCGCGGGCAGCCGCTTGCGTTACCGGTCGCATGCCGTTCGCCCCCTGAACCGGCTCGACGAAGAAGGCTCCGATGACGGGGAAGTCCCGCTCCACCACCTGCACCACGCCGTCGCTCACCACGACGTCCAACAGGCTCTCGCGGAGATCCTCCACCGCCTTCGCCATGGTGTCCGGCTGATCGGCCCGGAGGAAGCGGGTCGTGGAGGCCAGCGAGGTGAACGGCGTACGCCAACTCGGGTTCTGGGTCAGCTGCACACTGGCGACCAGCTTGCCGTGGAAGGCGTTCTCCAGCGCCAGGTGTACGGGCTTCTCCGTCACCAGCTGCGCATTCCGGCGCTCGATCTCGGCGATCAGGGATTCGAGTGCGTCGCTGCCGTCAGGAAGGTCACCGACCGGCACGTACGGGTTCTCGGCTACCGTGGCCCGTCCTGCTCGCACTTGCGCTCGCGCTTCCTCGATGTGCGCGCCGACGTCATCGGTGAGCTTCGCCACCCGGGCCTGGCGCTCCAGTTCCGCATGCTTCAGGCAGATCTCGATGGCCTCGGCTCCGCTGTTGGCGAAGATCGCCGAGTAGTGATGGTCTTGGTTGGTTTCGCGGCGCAGGATGCCGTTGAGCACCGCCGCTATGTCGTTGGCATGGGGCTGCCGGGACAACTGGACGAACACCGGGACCTGCCGGTCCAGAACGGACTTCGCATGCTCTCTGATGTCCCGGTTGTTATGGCCGAAGATCAAGGACCCGAAGCCACACACATGGTCGAGAACGGCAACTTCCTGACCGTCTTCGTCCACGAAATACAGCGTGTTCCCTTCTGCTCGCGTGTACGCGATGTCCAGCCCCACGCTGCGCAGCCAACCGTTCAACAGGCGGTCTGCGAAGATGTGCTCGTCGGTCGGGTCTCCCATGCCGTGCCCCTATTCCTTGAGGAATCCTGCTCCAGGTGCGCACTCACTCATTCATTTCACGTGATTCTCGACGCTACAGGCGGGCATCCGCACCGGCAACGGGTTTAGATCTCCAGGTTTAGCCGGGCTCGAACTTTCGTTTATGTTCCTCATTGTCAACCCCATTGCCAGGGTAGGGTGATCTGACGACTAAACAAGTCCACACCGGCTACGCGACCGCGCCACCTTCCGGTCCGGACAGTAGAGATGGCGGACAGCTCATGAAGCATGACAACACCTATGGCGAAGAGGGAAATGGGCCGGCCTATTTAACGCCAAGTTCCACCAAGGTCACACCCGACGACATCCGTTACGAGAACCTGCGTCGCGCGTACAACTACCGGTTCACCGCGAAGCCGGACTATTTTCGGCTGGTTCATTCTCCTCGGCAGGTCGAGGAGGCGGTTCGCGAGGCGGTCACCGCAAGAAAAAGGATCACGGTGCGATCGGGCGGTCACTGCGGCGAAGACTTCGTGGCCGCACCCGATGTCGACGTGATCCTGGACCTCTCGCCGATGTCCCATGTCGGCTTCGACCGGGAACGCCGTGCCTTCGTCATCGAGGCGGGCACCCGTGTGGGGAAGATGATCAATGATCTCTTCCATCACTGGGGGGTGACCGTCCCCTGTGGATTCTGCATGGGAGTGGGAGCGGGCGGCCACATCAGCGGTGGTGGCTACGGGCCCCTCTCCAGGCTGATGGGGCTCAGCGTCGACCACCTGTACGCGATCGAAGTGGTGGTCGTGGACGGGGACGGCGAAGTGTCGACGGTGGTGGCAACCCGTGAGGAGGACGACCCGAACCGGGATCTCTGGTGGGCGCACACCGGTGGCGGCGGAGGGAACTTCGGGGTGATCACCCGGTACTGGATGCGTTCCCCCGAAGCGTCCGGCACCGATCCGGCCGAGCTGCTGCCCCACCCGCCGAACGCCCTGCACATCGCAGAGGTCAGCTGGCCGTGGGACCGGCTCGCCGAGGCGGACTTCGTCCGGTTGATCAGCAACTTCACGGACTGGCAACTGGCGAACAGCGCGGCGAACTCACCGAACATCGACCTGTACGCCCTCGTCAACTGTCTGCACCGGTCCGCGGGGAACATCGCCATGAACGCGCAGATCCCGGCGGATGCGCCGAACGCGCAGGCCCGCATGGACCGATTCCTCGAAGAACTCAACGCCGGCGTCGGGGTCGCCCCGACGGTCAGACGGCAGACCCTGCCGTGGCTGGCGGCGACCCGGTACCTGGCGGTTCCCGATACCGGACCGACCGCCCTCGCCCTGCGCTGCAAGGTCAAATCGGCGGATCTGCGCGCTCCGCACGATGCGGAGCAGCTCGCCACCATCTACCGGCACCTCACCCGGGACGACTACCGGGGCACCTACTCGGCGCTGGAGTACATCGCCTACGGCGGCAAGGTCAACACCGTGCCCTCCGAGGCCACCGCCATACCGCGGGGCGCCCTGCTGAAGACGTTCTACATGGTGACGTGGCAGGACCCGGCCGCGGACGACGAGCACCTGCGGTGGATCCGGGAGTTCTACCGCGACGTGCACGCGTCGACCGGCGGAGTACCGGTCCCGAACGGGATCAACACCGGCGCCTACATCAACTACGCGGACGTCGATCTGGCAGATCCGCAATGGAACACGTCTTCCACCCCCTGGCACGCCCTGTACTACGGCGAGAACTATCCCCGGTTGCAGGAAGTCAAGGCGAAGTGGGATCCGTTGAACGTCTTCCACCACGCCCTGTCCGTCACCAAAACGGCATGAGACCCGGGCCGGGCGGCGAAGGAACGCTCCTCGGCCCCGTACGGACCGGTCGGGACGGATCGAGCGACGTACCACCCGAGTACTCGGGGCCGCAGGGCCACCGGTGGACCACCGGAGCCGTCACCCGACGGGCATCCCGGCGGATTCCTCATGCGGACCAGGACCGTCGGCCTCTCCGCGGCACCCGCCTCCAGGAAGGAACACGCATGACACCGTACGCAGACGAACCCCGGTACACCGACGGGGAAGGACCGGTGACGTCGTGACGGTCGAAGCCGACGCCCGCCGCACCGTGGTCGCGGGGATCTTCGGGACACTGGCCACCCAGGCGATCGGCGCCGCCGCGCGCCTGGACCTGGCCGACCGCATCGGCGACGGCGAGGCCGCATCCGTCGAGCTGGCCGCGGCCTGCGGCCTGCCCCCGGAACAGTTGGAGCGGCTGCTGCGCTCCCTGGCCTCGCTCGGCCTGTGTGCCGAGCGCACGCCCGGCCGGTTCACGCTCACCGAGGCGGGAGCCCTGCTCCGCCGCGACCACCCGGCCTCCCTGCTGGCCTTCGCCAAATTCCTGACGCACCACGTCTTCCAGCGCAACTGGCTGAACCTGGAGGAGTCGTTGCGCACCGGTCGGGCCGCCTTCGACGCGGAGTTCGGCGAGCCGGTCTACGACTACATGTCGGGCAAGCCGGAGCTGGCCGCCCTGTTCCACGCGGCCATGAGCAAGCGCCACCTCCCCGAGGAGATGGCCTCGGCGATCTCCTCGGCCTACGACCTGGGCCGCTTCAGCACGGTCACCGACGTCGGCGGCGGTGACGGCACCCTGCTCGCCGCCTGGCTCGATCGGTACCCCCACCTGACGGGCACCGTGCTCGAAACCGAGGCGGGGGTGGTGCAGGCCCGGACGACCATCGCCAAGGCCGGGTTGGAGGAGCGGTGCCGCACGGTCGCGGGTGACTTCTTCGCCGAGGTGCCGCGGGGCTCCGACCTGTACTTCATCAAGAACGTCATCCTCAACTGGGACGACGAGCGCGCCTGGGTGATCCTGCGTCGGGTCAGGGCAGCCATGCCGGACCACGGGAGGCTGCTCATCGCCGAGCCGGTGTTGCCCGACACCGCCGACGTGGACACCCTCAACCACGCGGCCATCGAGAACCCGTACCTGACGGACCTGCACATGCTGGTCACCATCGGCGGCCAGGAGCGCACCCGGGCGGAGTACACCGCGCTCTGCGCCCGGGCCGGGCTGCGCGTCACGGGGGTCGTGCCGCTGGAACAGGAGCTGAACGCATCGCTGATCGAGGCCGTGCCCGACACCACCCCCTGAGTCCGAGGTGGCGGCAGTGGGGTCGGCTCACCAGCGCTGCCGCCACCACCCGGCACGCCGACGTCAGGGTGCTCCGCCGCGGGACGGGGTGCCGATCGCCGGCGGCCCGGTGCGGGCGGTGCCGCCGACGATCCAGCGAGTGCACTGTGGTCCTGGGGGTCAGCCACAGAGGACGGGGCGGTTCAGCAGCGGTCCGTCGTCATCGTCCCCAACCCGTTCCCGGTGGGGAGGAACCGCGGGGGTCAGGAAGGCGTGTCCTCCCGGCACTGGTACGGAACCAGCCCCTGGCGCATGGCGATGACCACTGCTTCCGTTCGGTCCGCGACACCCAGCTTGTGGTAGACCATGTGCAGGTGGGCCTTCACCGTCTGCTCGGTGATGTGCAGGGAGCGGCCGATCCGACGGTTCGACAGGCCCTGGGCCAGCAGGTTGAGCACTTCCTTCTGGCGCCGGGTGAGGGGCAGCGGCGGCTTCTGGGGAATTCCGGACCGTGTTCCCCCTCCGATGGACTCACTACAGGTCTCGTCCTGGGGCCGCAACAGGGTTCTGGGAGTTCCGGGGGCTGGTACCTGGTTCTGGTTGCCTCGGACGGCCCGGTCCCGGTGTCGGGGGGCGACCAGGTTCTTCCGTGCACGGCGAGCAATGTCACCGAGCTCCTGTAAAAGCGTCAACACTTCGTCGATCTGGGCGATGGCCGCCTGGGCTTCGTCTTCGTCCTGGCGTTCCGTCAACGGTATGACGTTCGCACGATCAATCACCGGGTGATTCGCCTTTCGTTTGGACGAGTCATTTTGACGAGCACTTCGGACTTCGGTGGGTCACTTCGCGATGCCAGTGGAACTAAGAAATCCGGCAATGATCCGAAGGCCAATGTGGTGAAACTCATCGACGTACGAGTCCGGGACCCGGATGCGATTGTGGCTGCGGCCACGGCTGTCGTCAACGGGCGAAACGATGTCGCGACGGCCGTCGGTCCGGGCCATCGTGGCGGGGACTACTTCCCCGCTCTATCGATGGCGCCGACGTTCCATGGATATCGCGTCCCCAGTGGCCGAGGTCCCTGTCATGGGTCCTGGAAATCCATCGAGTTCCTCGTTGTGGGGACGGTTTTCGGCAGCATGCTCGCCTCCCTTCGCCTGGTCGACCACCGGGACCCGGGCCCGGATCGTCGATCTTCCGGCCGCTTTCTCCAGCGCACCGGTCTCCTCGCTGTGCGGGTTCCCGCCTCAACGGCCTTGCCGCACGGGGTGAACAGCGCTCCACGCGGCGACGCCGTCTCGGCGACGCTCAGATCACCTCCGCGTCGAGCACGCGACCGGCACCACGGGTCGTTGCGTTCAGCATTTTCCCGAGGGGCCATAGTTCATTGCCTATACCTATCAAGAAACCCATGCACATTGCACCTTCCTATCAGTCGACGAGCTGTCCCGCAATCCCCGGCGAGCGCGCGACCGCAGTCACGGCTGCGCGCCACCCGGTCAAAACATCCTGATGTACCCGGTTTTTGACGCTCCTTCACCTCGTGGCGCCATCGCGTCCGACGTCGCGTGCTGCCGTCCCACGGATTGCGGAACAGCCCTGGGTGCCTGGCGCTGCCCTGCTCAGATGCCGCGGTCAGAGTCGCGGGTCGGCGGAGCACTCATCGGTTCTTCACTCGCTCGGCGCGGGCGGGTAGCGGGGCGACGCGCTGCGGTGAGAACGCGAGGAGCAGGCCGCCGGTGGCCGGATGGGTCAGATGCGTGCAGGTGACTCCGAAGACCTTCAGGACGAGTTCCGGGTTCAGCACTTCCGCGGGCGGACCGTCTGCGACGATGCGCCCTTCGTGCAGGACGTAGAGCCGGTCGCAGTAGGCGGCCGCGAGGTTGAGGTCGTGCAGGACGCACAGCGTGGCTCGGTTGAGGTCACGCACGAGTTCGAGGAGTTCGAGTGCGGCGTACACGTCGAGGTGGTTGGTCGGCTCGTCGAGGAGCAGCAGCGGGCTCTCCTGCGCGAGTGACCGGGCCACCAGGGCCCGTTGTCGCTCGCCGCCGGACAGGGTCGACAACCGCCGTGTGCGGTGGTCGGCCAACCGGACGCGCTCCAGTGCGCTGATGATCCGTGCGGCGTCACGGCCGGTGGTGCTTTCGAACGCCCGGAGCCAGGGTCCGCGGCCCATGGCCACGAGTTCCTCGACGGTGAAGTCGAAGTCCGGGGTGCTCTCCTGGGCGACCAGGGCGGCGCGGCGTGCGACTTCACGCTGGCTGAGCCCCCGCACGTCGTCGCCGGCCAGTTCGACCCTGCCGGCTACGGGGTCGAGGGCCCGGTAGATCGTGCGCAGCAACGAGGTCTTGCCGCTTCCGTTGGGCCCGACGAGACCGACGCGTTCGCCGTCGTCGACGGTGAGGTCGCAGTCGGCGACGATCGGGGTGGAGCCGAGCCGGACGCTCACGCCCGCCAACGAGAGTCTCATGACGCCTCCGAGCGCCGCAGTAGCCAGAGGAAGACCGGTGCGCCGAGCAGGGCGGTGACGATGCCGATGGGCAGTTCCTCCGGGCGGACGACGATGCGGCAGAGCAGGTCGACGGCGACGAGGTAGATCGCTCCGAGGAGCATGGCGATCGGGAGCAGCCGTCGATGGTCGGGGCCGGCGACCAGGCGCACCAGGTGCGGAACGATGAGCCCGACGAAGCCGATGCCACCGGACACGGCAACCAGCACACCGGTCAGGAGCGAGGCCACGATCAGGAGCTGGATGCGGGCGCGGTGCACGGAAACGCCGAGGGAGAGCGCGGCGTCGTCACCGGCGGCGAGTGCGTTGAGCGTCCGGGTCTGGAGGATCAGGTAGCTTCCGGCGATCAGTACGGCCGCCGCCGGCAGCGACAGGTTCGACCACGACGACGCCGACAGCGAACCCAGCAACCAGAAGAGCACCGAGTGCGCCGCGTCCGCGTTGGCGCTGCGGAAGATCACGAAGCTGGTGGCGCCGCTGAACAGGTAGGACAGCGTCACCCCGGCGAGGATCAGACGGCTCGGGACGACCCGTCCGGCCCGGCGCGACAGCCCGAGGACCGCGATCGTGGCCACGAGGGCTCCGACGAAGGCCGCGGCCGAGGTCGACAGGCCGGCCACCGCCACCGAACCGAGCGTGATCACCACGGCGGCCATCAACCCCGCGCCCGCGGAGACGCCGAGGACGTAGGGGTCGGCGAGCGGGTTGCGGACGGTCGCCTGGAGCGTGACGCCGACGGCGGCCAGGCCCGCGCCGACGACCGCGGCCAACAGGACGCGCGGGAGCCGCAGGTTCCACACGATCTGATCGTCCATGACGGTGGCGGACGTCTTGGCGCCGAGCAGGTGATCGGCGATGACCGTGGTGACGGTCTTGAGCGGCACGCCGACGGAACCGATCGACACGGCCACGCAGACCGTGACGACGAGGACGAGGAGCAGGATCGGCACCACGATGGGGAGGGAGGTGCGCCAGCCGCTGCGGCCGGACGTCCCCCGAGGGGTGCTCTTCGAGCGCCCCTCGATCTCGGTGGCCGCCGTCGGGGCCGGTGTGTGCTGTGACATCGCGGATCCCTACTGCGAGCGGAACGCGCTGGGGTGCAGGAAGCGTGCGACATCGACGACACCGTCCACCGGCCTGGTGCTGCCGCGTGCGCCGGTCTTGGCCGAGTCGATCGCGAGGATGCGGCCCTTCTTGACGGCGTCGGTGTGGGGGAACGTCCGCTTCAGGAACTCGATCGACTCCTGCTGCCCCTGCGTCGACGCGGTGAAGTCGTCGACGATGATGGCCCCGGGGTTGCGCGCGATGATCTGTTCGGCGCTGATCGGTGCGAACTGTCCCGGCAGGTCGGCGAAGACGTTCGTGCCGCCCGCCCGCTTGAGCACGTCGTTCGAGAGGCCGCCCGAGGTCACGTAGAGCTGGCCGGCGACGCGTGAGATCTCCGCGACCTTGCGCTGGGGCTGCTCGGCGATGCGCTTGCGGACGTCGTCGAGCTTGCCGTGCAGGCGGTCGGTCAGCGCATCCGCGCGCTTCTCCACCGTGAAGATGGTGCCGAGTTGGTCGAGGTCCGCGTCCAACGACGCGAGTCCGGAGGTGTCCGCGGCGAGGTCCTTGGCGCAGCCGCCGCTGACCACGTAGGTCGCTATGCCCAGTTTCTTCAGCTCGGCGATGGTCGGGCTGCCCTGGTTGCCGGAGACCTTCTCGATCTGATCGGTGATCAGGAGATCGGGCTTGGCGGCGACCAGCGCCTCGGTGCTCGGATTGCGCGTTCCGAGACTGGGGAGGGCGGCCAGGCGCTTCTTCAGCTCGGGGGCGGGTGCGGACTCGCCGCGCGTCTTGGCGACTATCCGGTCTCCGACTCCGAGCGCGAACAGGGTGTCGGCGAGGGCGTCCGTGGTGATCACCACGCGCTTCGGGGCACGGTCGAGTTCGAAGGTCTTGCCGCAGGACTTGAAGGTGATCGCGCCCAAGCCGTCCGCCTCGCCGGAGCCGTCGTCGGTGTCTGCGCACCCCACGGCCGCGAGTGCGACGAGGGCGCTGAGCAGGGCGGCTCGAAGCCGGTTCGGAACAACGCGCGGTCTACGGCTACGTGACTGATGGTCAAGGTGCGGATGGGGCATGAAGTGACGTTCCCTTCAACGGAAAAAAGCACGGCGAGACGGTGTGCACATTATTGAATGAGACTCAGTCGCCATGTTAGGGTACCCTAATGAAATCATCAACATCACAGACGCCCGGGCTGGCCGGCCCGGGCGCTTTGTTTCGCATGTTGGCTCCGATCCGGACCCATCTCCTGGTCTGCGCGATCCTCTCGACCTTGAGCGCGGCGGCGGGCATCGTGCCCTACATCGCCGTCGCCGAGATCTCACGACTCATGCTCGACGACCCGTCAGGGTCGCACTCGGCCATCTGGACCTGGGTCGGCATCGGCGCTGCGGGCGCCAGCCTGTGGCTGGTGCTGTTCGTGCAGTCCGCTCGTGTGGGGCACTACGCGGACGCGGCGATCCTGCACGACGTACGCGTGCGGATCGTGCGCCACCTCGGCACGCTGCCGCTCGGCTGGTTCCGCGCCTCTGGCTCGGGCAAGGTCAAGCGGGCGATGACGGGCGACCTGGAAGAGATGCACGAGGTCATCGCGCACGCGCTGGGTCAACTCACCGGTGCGGTCACGGTGGTGGCCGTCGGCGCCGGCTACCTGTTCTTCGTCGACGTCAAGATGGCGCTGGTCGTGCTCGGCGTCCTCGGCGTGATGGGCATCTTCTACCGCATCTCGATGCGCTCCATGACGACTCACATGAACCGACTGGTCGCCGCCGACGCACGGATCAGTGCCGCCAGCGTCGAGTACGCCGACGGCATCCAGGTGGTCAAGACGTTCGGCACCGGGGGTCGTGTCCTGCGCCGCTTCGACGACGCCGTGGACGAGCACACCCATGCGTTCGCCGCCTGGGTCGCCGAGGTGCGCTACAGCTCTGCGGCATCCCGGCTGTTCGGCTCGGAGATGGCCGTCCTCGCCGCCGTGACGGCCGTCGGGCTGGTCTTTGTCGACCGGGGATCGCTCGGCGTCGCGGACCTCGTGGCGTTCCTGGTGGTCGCGGTCGGACTGCCGAACTCGATCCTGCCGGCCGTGAGCGCCGCCCAGGGCGTGCGCAAGGGCCGCATGGGCGCCTCCAACATCGAGCAGTTGCTGGCCCGCACCTCGCTGCCCGAGCCGGAACAGCCGCAGACGCCGCAGGGCCACGGCGTCGAGTTCGACCGCGTCTCGTTCTCCTACGACGGGGTGACCAACGCGATCGAGGACGTCAGTGCCGTGTGCGCACCGGGCCAGGTGACGGCGATCGTGGGACCGTCCGGCGCCGGCAAGACGACGCTCACGAGCCTGCTGCCGCGCTTCTACGACGTCACGGAAGGCGCGGTCCGGATCGGCGGCGTCGACGTGCGCTCGATCCGGTCGGCCGATCTGTTGGCCTCGATGTCGTTGGTGTTCCAGGACGTCGCGCTGCTGCGCGACAGCGTGGAGGAGAACATCCGCATCGGCCGGCCCAACGCCACCGACGCAGAGGTCCGCCAGGCGGCGGTCGCCGCGCAGATCCACGAGGTGGTCGAGGCTCTGCCCGAGGGGTACGACACGCTCCTCGACGCGAACGGGGGCGGCCTGTCCGGCGGTGAGCGCCAACGGCTGACGATCGCGCGGGCGATCCTGTCCGGGGCGCCGATCGTCGTCCTGGACGAGGCGACGGCCGCGTTGGACGCCGACAGCGAGTCGGCGGTGCAGGAGGCACTCGCCACCTTGGCGATCGGCAAGACGGTGATCGTGATCGCCCACCGTCTGCACACGATCGCCGGCGCCGATCAGATCCTCGTGTTCGACGGCGGACGGCTGGTCGAACGGGGCGGCCATGAAGAACTACTCGCGCTCGACGGGCTCTACGCCCGGATGTGGGCCGCACAAGAAGGGGTGCTCGCATGATCCGCCGGCTGTACCGACTCTGGCCGGAGCCGAAGCTGTTGGCCCGCCTGTGGCTGCTCACGGGGGCGCAGGCCATTCTCCAGGGCCTGCTGCTCGCCCTGCTCGTCCCGATCCTGGACGCCGTCGTCCGACCCGAACCCGATGTCGGCGCGGCCACCCCGTGGCTGGTTCTCGGCGCGGTCGGCGCGGTCGCGTACGCGGTGCTGAGCATCATCGCCACCCCGGTGGGCTTCAAGGCGTCGGGCGCACTCGCGGCGCAGTTGCGTCGACGGTTGATGCGCCATGTGAGTACGTTGACGCTGGGGTGGTTCACCGCCGAGCACAAGGCACGGCTCGCGCGCGGGGTGACCGCGGACGTGGGCAACGCCGCGCACCTGGCCGTGACCGTGGCCGGACCCGCGATCACCTCGACCCTGCTGCCGGCGACGGTCGTTGCCGTGACCTTCGTGGTCGACTGGCGGATGGCGCTGCTGTTGTGCGCGATCGCCCTGGTCGCCTTCTGGGCGCTCCAGCGTGCCGCACGGATCGCCGAGATCGCCGAGATCGAGTTGGAGCGGGCGGCGACCGGGGTCGCCAGCCGGGCGATCGAGCTCGGTCAGGCCCAGCCCGTCCTGCGGGCGGCCGGCCACGCCGACGGCACGCCCCGCATGCGGGCCGCACTTGAGGACCACCGCGAGACCTACCGGGAGGGCATGCGTCGCGCACGGCGACCGTTCTTCGTCTACACCGGCGTGATCATGGGCGGGTTCATCGCGGTGCTGGCGCTGGCCGCCGAGCTCATGCTGAGCGGGCGCATCGAGGTCGCCGAGGCGATCGCGTTGCTCGTGCTGGCCTCCCGCTTCCTGGAGCCGCTCGGCAATCTGATCGACCTCATCGGGGCCCTGCGCGCGATGCGGAACCAGATCGGGCGCATCGAGGAGCTGTTGGCCACGCCCACCCTCCCGATGCCGGCGGAGCCGGTGAACCGGGTCGAAGAGGCCGACGTCGAGTTCTCGAACGTCACCTTCACGTATCCGGGCGGCGACGCCCCCGCGATGAAGGACGTGTCCCTGCGCTGCCGGCCGGGCACCACCACGGCGCTGGTCGGACCGTCGGGTTCCGGCAAGACGACGGTGACCCGGCTCATCGCCCGGTTCTTCGACGTCGACTCGGGACAGGTGCGCGTCGGCGGCGTCGACGTGCGCGAACTCGACCAGGCGGCCCTGCTCGACGAGATCGCCATCGTCTTCCAGGACGTCTACCTGTTCGACGACACCATCGAGGACAATCTGCGACTGGCGCACCCGGAGGCGACCTGGGACGAGCTCAAGGAGGCGGCCGGCGCGGCCCGGCTCGACGAAGTGATCGAGCGCCTGCCCGATGGCTGGGACACCCGCGTGGGTGAGGGCGGCGCCCAGTTGTCGGGCGGCGAACGCCAGCGCGTCGCGATCGCCCGGGCGATCCTCAAGCGGGCGCGCATCGTGCTCGTCGACGAGGCCAGTTCCGCGCTCGACCCCGAGAACGAAGCCGCGATCACCCAGGCCATCGCCAACCTCGGTGACAGCCCCGACCGCACGGTGATCGTCATCGCCCACCGTCCCGCCACCCTGGCCGCCGCGGATCACGTGGTCTCGCTGGACGACGGTCGCGTGGTGGAGTCCGGCACGCCCGCGGAGTTGCTGCGCACGGGCGGGGCGTTCGCGCGCCTGAGTCAGCAGTACGAGCGGGCGCGACACTGGCGCATCGCCAACGCCGCCCTCTGATCCGCGCCGCTGCCGACGACCCCCGCACGAGGTCGTCGGCAGCTCACAGCGGTCAGTTCTCGACGCGTAGGTAACGGTGTGCGAGGTCGGTGATGTCGGCGATGAGCTCGTCGGCCAGCCGGTCGATGTCCTCGGCCTCGTGGTGCAGCAGCGCATGGGTGGCCCCGTACCAGGCGCTGTAGATCAAACTCGCGGCCATGGCGGGGTTCGGAGCGTCCGACGGCGGGTTCGGGCGCTCCGCAATCAGTTGTCGGAACGCTTCGACATGCGGGTTCTCAGGACTGACCTGGATATCCGTCTTGGCGTTGATGGGGGTGTGTCCGTAGAGCACGTCGTGCAATTCGGCATGCTCCACGTAAACACGGACCGCATCGCTGAGCCAGGCGTCCAAGCGTCCGATCCAGTCGTCGGCGGGCAGGTGTTGCACCACTGCGTGCTGCCGTTCGACCAGCCGATCGATAAAGCGGGCCTGCAACGCGAGCATGAGGTCACGCTTCGATCCGAAGTGCAGATAGAACGTGCCGATGGCGACGTCCGCGCGCTCCGTGATCTCGTCGATTCGCGCAGCGTCAATTCCGCGCTCGGCGAACACTCTCTCGGCTGCGTCGAGGAGGTCGGCACGCCGTTCCTCGGCGGGTTTGGTTCGCGGGCGGCCCCGCGTTGATCGACGCTGACTCATCCGTGCAGTTTACGCGTTCACCGGCGACGTTGTCGGCAAAGGGCGAGTCTCCTTCACCACGCCATTTCGGGATGCACCAATGGCAGTTGGGCACGTCATTGCCCATATTGGTCAATTCGACTGAAGCTCATTCACCATTTGCCGTGCGATAACAGTGGATCAACGGCCCGGGCTCCGGACGTCGACGTGACGCGGGACCACGGTGCAGCAATCGGCCCCGCCGGGCGGGAGCCCGGCGGGGCCGATGACGGCCCGCCCCCGACCACACCGGTGCGGTCGGGGCGGGCACTCACGGGTCGGTCGATCAGCCGAGGGTGGCGATCGCCTCGTTGAGGGTCGTCGACGGACGCATCACGGCCGCCGCCTTGACGGGGTCGGGCTGGTAGTAGCCGCCGATGTCGACCGGCTTGCCCTGGACCGCGATCAGCTCGTCGACGATCGTCTGCTCCTTGGCGGTCAGCGTCTCGGCGAGCGGGCCGAACGCCTTGGCGAGCTCCGCGTCGTCGGTCTGCTTGGCCAACTCCTGCGCCCAGTACTGCGACAGGTAGAAGTGGCTGCCGCGGTTGTCGATGCCGCCGACGCGCCGGGTCGGCGACTTGTCCTCGTTGAGGAAGGTCGCCGTGGCACGGTCGAGGGTGTCGGCGAGGACCTGGGCACGCGCGTTGCCCGTGGTCTGCGCGAGGTGCTCGAAGCTGGCCGCGAGGGCGAAGAACTCGCCCAGGCTGTCCCAGCGCAGGTAGTCCTCCTTGACGAGCTGCTGGACGTGCTTCGGCGCGGAACCGCCGGCGCCCGTCTCGAAGAGGCCGCCGCCCGCCATCAGCGGGACGACCGACAGCATCTTGGCGCTGGTGCCCAGCTCCAGGATCGGGAAGAGGTCCGTCAGGTAGTCGCGCAGCACGTTGCCGGTGACGGAGATCGTGTTCTCGCCGCGGCGGATGCGCTCCACGGAGAGCTTGGTCGCCTCGACCGGGGACAGGACCTGGATGTCCAGCCCGTCGGTGTCGTGCTCCAGGAGGTACGTCTTGACCTTCTCGATGAGCACGGAGTCGTGGGCGCGGGTCTCGTCCAGCCAGAACACCGCCGGGTCCCCGGTGGCGCGGGCGCGGGTGACGGCGAGCTTGACCCAGTCGCGGACCGGGGCGTCCTTGGTCTGGCAGGCGCGGAAGATGTCACCGACGGCGACGGGCTGCTCCAGGACGACGTCGCCCTGCTCGTCGACGAGACGGACGGTGCCCGCGGCCGGGATCTCGAAGGTCTTGTCGTGGCTGCCGTACTCCTCGGCCTTCTGCGCCATCAGACCGACGTTCGGCACCGAACCCATGGTGGACGGGTCGAAGGCACCGTTGACGCGGCAGTCGTCGACGACGACCTGGTAGACACCGGAGTAGCTGCTGTCGGGCAGCACCGCGAGGGTGTCGTGCTCCTGACCGTCCGGACCCCACATGTGGCCGGAGGTGCGGATCATGGCGGGCATGGAGGCGTCGACGATGACGTCCGAGGGGACGTGCAGATTGGTGATGCCCTTGTCGGAGTCGACCATCGCCAGCTCCGGGCCCTCGGCGAGCTCGGCGTCGAAGGACGCCTTGATCTCGGCTCCCTCCGGCAGGGCCTCCAGGCCCTTGAAGATGCCGCCGAGGCCGTCGTTCGGGGTCAGGCCGGCCGCGGCGAGCGTGTCGCCGTACTGCGCGAACGTCTTCGGGAAGAAGGCGCGCACGACGTGGCCGAAGACGATCGGGTCGGAGACCTTCATCATCGTCGCCTTGAGGTGCACCGAGAACAGCACGCCCTCGGCCTTGGCGCGGGCCACCTGGGCCGTCAGGAACTCGCGCAGGGCGGCGACGCGCAGCACGGAGGCGTCGACGACCTCGCCCGCCAGGACGGGCACCGACTCGCGCAGCACGGTGGTGGAGCCGTCCTCGCCCACCAGCTCGATGCGGAGGGCACCGGCCGTGGTGATCACCGCGGACTTCTCGGTGGAGCGGAAGTCGTTCTCGCCCATGGTCGCGACGTTCGTCTCGGACTCGGAGGTCCAGGCGCCCATGCGGTGCGGGTGGGTCTTGGCGTAGTTCTTCACCGACGCGGGGGCGCGACGGTCGGAGTTGCCCTCGCGCAGCACCGGGTTGACGGCGCTTCCCTTGACCTTGTCGTACCGGGCGCGGATCTCCCGCTCCTCGTCGGTCTTCGGGTCGTCCGGGTAGTCCGGCAGCGCGTAGCCCTGCTGCTGGAGCTCGGCCACCGCGGCCTTCAGCTGCGGGATGGAGGCCGAGATGTTCGGCAGCTTGATGATGTTGGCGTTGGGCTGCTTCGCCAGTTCACCGAGCTCGGCGAGCGCGTCGTCGATGCGCTGGGCCTCTTCGAGGTGCTCGGGGAAGCTGGCGATGATCCGCCCGGCCAGGGAAATGTCACGGCTCTCGACACTGATCCCGGCCGTCGCAGCGTACGCCCGGACCACAGGCAGGAACGAGTGCGTCGCCAGGGCCGGAGCCTCGTCGGTGTGCGTATAGATGATGGTCGAGTCAGTCACCAGTACTCCGCTTCACGGCTACATCGTCTCGACATCAAGATATCTCGTGATCGGGTCTTTCTGACACCGCCCCCCGCACCTCTGTTCCCGCACGGTGATGCGCCGGCCGCGCGGCGGGGTGCGCGGTCCGGGCTCGGAGCCGTGATCACCGTCGGGATCGAGGCGATCGCCCGCCGCTGCCCGACCCCGAAGACCGGGAGTGCACGGAGCCACCCCTCCTTCACTTGCGACGAATTTCGTTGTTCAGTCACCTTGATGCAACGAATTTCGCCATAGTCATGGCCTTGCAATGACTGAATCGGTAGTGTCGCGAGAGCCTTCCGCTAGGGGCGCGCCCGTGGTGCGTCCGGCGGAAGGCTTCAGGCCGGTACGGACGAAAGAGCCGATATGAAGCAGGACCCGCTGTCGCCGGAGCTGCCCGGAACCGATCGCACACGTCATCGCCGACTGCGGGAGCAGGGCAGCGGTGACCGCGCAGTGCTGGACGCCGTCCTGGCCGCGGGGTTCATGTGCCACTTCGGGGTGGTGGTCGACGGCCATCCGATGGTGGTGCCGACCGTGTACGGGGCCGACGGGCTCCACCTGTACTTCCACGGTTCCGTGGCCAGCAGGAGCCTGGTCGCCGCGCCGGGGGCGACGGTCTGCGTGACGGTCACCCACGTGGACGGCCTGGTGCTCGCCCGATCGGTGTTCGAGCACGGGGTGAACTACCGCAGCGCGATGGTCTACGGCGTCCCGCGGCTCGTCACCGACCCCGCCGAGAAGCTCGCCGGTCTGCGGTGCCTCACCGAGCAGAGCGCACCCGGGCAGTGGGACTACGCGCGCCGGCCCAGTCGGAAGGAACTGGCGGCGACCGTGCTGCTCGCCCTGTCCCTGGAGGAGGCTTCCGTCAAGGTCCGTCAGGGTGGTCCCGACGACGGCGACGGCCCCGACGCCGCCCTCCCGATATGGGCCGGCTCCCTGCCGCTGGTGACGACCGTCGGCAGGGAGCAGGCCGACGCGACCCTCCCCGACGGCATCGCGGTGCCGCCCCACATCGCCGCCCGGGTGGGCGCCCGGCTCGGCTGAACGCACCGGGCGAGGGGCGGCGGGCACGCGGGGACGACCCTCGTGCCCGCCGCCCCGGTCAGGTGCGAAGGACGGAGCGCGGGATCAGAAGGACAGCGTCCAACTGTTGATGTAGGCGCCGGGATCCGAGTACGCCCCGGCCCGGGCCCGCAGTTTCCAGGTGCCGTTGGCGGTCTCCGCCGAGGCGTCCACGCCGAGCGTGGCGACGTAGGGGCTGTTCTCCAACCAGGGACCGTTCGCCAGGGGGTAGGCCGTGCCGTCCGGTGCCACCAGTTCGAGCGCCGCCCTCGGGTCGCCGACGGTGTGCAGGTCGACGAGGAGGATGCTCGGCGCCTTGCCGGGGACGCCGCTGACGGTGATCGGCGACTCGGCTGCGGCGGGCAACACGGGCAGGGGGACGTCGTCGTTGTTGGTGAAGACGGGGCCGGGCGGCCGGGGGGCGGGGTTGCCGGGTCGAACGCCGACGTTGACGGCGCCCCAGGCGTCCATCACCCCGCGGTGGACGGCCGAGTCCGCGCCGTAGAGGTCGGCGGCTGCGGAGAGGGTGGCCGCGCGGGCGCCGGCGTAGTCGGTGGTGGACGTCATGTAGAGGGTGAGGGCGCGGTACCAGATCCGCTCGGCGGCGGCCCGTCCGATCCCGGTGACCGGCAGACCGTCGTGGGTGGGGCTGTCGTAGGAGACACCGTTGATCGTCTTGGCGCCGCTGCCCTCGGAGACCAGGTAGAACCAGTGGGTGGCCGGACCCGCCGTGTATCCGGGATTGGAGCTGGAGGCGAAACGGGGGTGCCAGTAGTTCGCGCTCCGGTCTCGCTTGGCCGGGCGGTCCATGTGCCGCAGCGGCGGGTTCAGTCCGCCGACGTCGACCTTCTCCCCGGTCGTGTAGTCGGCCACGTCGTGGCTGTTGTCCGCGTGGAACTCCACCGCGGCCGCGAAGATGTCACCGGTCGCCTCGGCGATGCCGCCGGACTCTCCGTAGTAGCTCAGCTTGGCCGTGTTGTCGATGAGGCCGTGGGCGAGTTCGTGCGCTGCGGTGTCGAGGGAGGTGTAGGGCGTCGTGCCGCCGTTGCCGTAGGTCGCGCAGAAACAGGAGTCCCGCCAGAAGGCGCCGCGGTACCCCTCCTGGAAGTGGACGCGGGAGCTGGCCCCGTCGCCGTCGTTGCGGATGCCGTAACGACCGTGCACCTCGGCGAAGTAGTCCCAGGTGGCCTGGGCTCCGTAGGCGGCGTCCACGGCGTCGGTCTGTCTGCTCGTCGAGGTGCCGTCGCCCCAGACCCCGTCGGTGTCGGTGAGCAGCTTCCCGGTGCCTTCCCCGGACGACAGGCCCGTGAGGTCGTAGGTCCGGTGGCTGCCGCGGCCGGTGTCGGTCAGGTTGTGGAGCGAGCCGAACCGGGACGTGCCGAGGGTGACCTGACCGCTGTGCCGGCTGTGGCCGATGCCGCTGTGCCGCTTCACCGCCTCGTAGCTGTACAGCTCGGCGCCCGTGGTGGCGTCGGTGATGACGTGGAGTTCGCTGGGGGTGCTGTCGGGTTGGGTGCCGTGCACCACGGATTCCCAGGCGAGGACCGGACGTCCGGAGGCCGCCCAGATCACCGCGCGCGGCTTGCGGTGGAGCTCGGCGCGGTCGGTGCCCTCCGACTCGGCCTTGGCCAGGGCGAAGGCGCCGGCGGTGGTGGCGCTGCGGGTCGCAGCGGTGCGGGGAACGGCCAACCGGGCGCTGGTGGCCTTGGTCACGCCCTCGGTGGCTCCGGACGGTGTGCTGTGGACGACCAGGTCGCCGCCGAGGACGGGTAAGCCCTCGTAAGTGCGTTCGTAGCGGGTGTGCACCGTGCCGTCGGCGTCCTGGAGCACGCTGCGGGGCAGCAGTCGCTCCTTGCGCCCCAGGCCGAGGGCGGTGGCCGTCTCGACCCGGTCGGCCTTGGCCCGCGACAGCAACGCGGCCTGGCGCTGGGCGTCGAGCTTCACCGGCAGGGCGCCGGCACGTGGCTGCGGGGCCGACGGGGCGGGCCCGACGGGCGCGGCACCGGCCGTGCCGGAGGGAACGGCCAGGGCGATCAGTGCGACACCTGCGAGCAGGGCTCCGGCGGCCGAGGCCCTGGGGGAGATCCGTCTCATATCAACTCCTTGCGCGCCGACCGTGCGTGACGGCCGGAACAGGACCCGTCGACGGGGTGTGCCGAACGGGCAGGGACGTCAAGTGCGGTGGTGGTGTCGATCCCTTCCGGAGGACACGGGGTGCATGCGCCGGTGGTGCATGAGTGGCGCGGTGCTTCGGCTCAGGGACCGCCGGGGCGCGAGGGGGTTGGCACCGCGGGAAGCCTGACACTGGAGGGGGGTGTGCGCCAGGTGGGGACACGGGGACTTGGCCGTATCCCGTGTGCGGCGCGGGGTGGCCGTCCGGGCAACGGCACCGGTTCGGACGTCGTCGCACGGTCCGCCGGGGCGCTGGGCGCGGGGGCTCCGGCGCCCGTCCGGGTAGTGGCCAGAAGGCACGGTCCGGTGCCCGGGCGAGGTGGACGGAACGTCAGGGTCCGCTCCGGAGCCGACGATCCGCGCGCCGTCCCGGCCGCCGTCCGGGCTTTGCGCGCGGGGGGTCGCACGGGCGTCATAATGGGTGTCCACGCAGGGAGTGCGGTGGGGACGCGAGGTGCACTGGGGGGTGCGGGTGGAAAGCGTGTCGGACAGGTACGAGGTCACGGGGACGCTCGGACGGGGTGGGATGGGCGTGGTGTACGCGGCCGTCGATCGCGATCTGGGCCGCGAGGTCGCGGTGAAGGTGCTTCCGCCCGAGTTCCTGCGGGAGTCCCAGTTCCGGACCCGCTTCCACCGGGAGGCCCGGACGATCGCCCGGCTGAACCATCCGGGGATCGCGGTCCTGCACGACATCGGTGAGGACGAGACGCAGGACCCGCCCATGCCGTTCCTGGTGATGGAGTTGGTCCGGGGGAGGACCCTGGCCGAGATCGCAGCCGCGGGGCAGTTGAGCACCGAGCAGGCGGTGCGGATCACCTTGGAGATCCTGGAGGCGCTGGAGCACAGCCATGCCCAGGGCGTCGTGCACCGGGACATCAAGCCCTCCAACGTGATGGTCGTCGGGCCGCTCGCCGGGGGCACGGGCAGCCGGAACCGGGTGAAGGTCCTCGACTTCGGCATCGCCCAACTGCTCGCGGACACCTCCACCCGGCTGACGGCCACGGGGGTCTCGGTGGGGACTCCGTCCTACCTCTCGCCGGAGCAGGCCGACGGCAACGGCACGGACGCGCGTTCCGATCTGTACTCCGTGGGCTGTCTGCTCTACGAGTTGCTGACCGGGAACCCCCCGTTCCGCGGCGACTCGCCGTTCGTGGTGCTCCTCGCCCACATCCAGAAGCCGCCGGTGCCGCCCTCGCAACTGCGCCCGGGCCTCAGCCCGGAGGTCAATGCGGTGGTGCTCACCGCACTCGCGAAGCGGCCGGAGGACCGGTTCGCCGACGCGACGACGATGCACGCGGCGCTCGCCCACGCCCTGGACCCCTCCCGGCCCGCGTTCCCGCCCCAGCCTCCGCCGGCAGCCCCGCTCCCCCGTCAGGCGACGGCGGTTGACCACCATTCCGTCACCGCGCCCGCGTACCCCGCTCCGGTGCACCCGGCTCCGGTGCACCCCGCGCCCTGGGTGCACGGCGCCCCCACGGGTCCCGTACCGGTGCCGGCCACCTACGTGGATCTCCCCTCCGTCCCTGCGGAGCCCGAGCCGCCGCCCGTCCGACCGGCCGGGTTCGGGCAGCGACTCGGAGCGCGGTTGATCGACCTGGTGCTCCTCTCGCAGGTCGCCCTGCCGGTGATCATGATCCTGGACAGCTCCCTGGGACCCTCGACGGACCCCTCGGTGGCCGACGGCGCGCAACTGACGTTCGCGTTCGCCTTCGTGTACGAGCTCCTCGGCGTCGGCCTGTTCGGGAGGACGATCGGCAAGCGCCTGGTGGGGCTGCGGGTCGTCCACCGGACCACCCATCGCCGACCCGGGTGGAGGGCCCTGGGGCGGGCCAGCGTGTTCTGGGGGCTCTTGGCGGGCCTCTGGGCACTTGAGGCGGGCGGGCAGTGGCTGGTCCTCGTCCTGTTGGTCGACCTGATGTTCCTGCTGCGCAAGCGCACCAGGCACCGGCTCCTCCACGAGCGGGCCAGTGCGACGATCGTCGTACGCGCCTGACGGGCCGGCCGGCGGCCCGACCGGGGCCGGAGCGGGGACACGGACCGCAGGCCCGGGGCCGGCACCGGTCGAGCCGCGCACCGTCGGGAGACAATGACCGCATGTCGACACACCCCGCCCGCGGCCGGCGCACGGCCCGTCTCTCCGCCGATGCGGTGGTGGCCACCGCGATCCGGTTGGCGCGGTCCGAGGGGCTCGCGGCCGTGAGCATGCGGCGGCTGGCGGACGAGTCGGGGGTCTCCCCGATGGCCCTGTACCGGCATGTCGCGGACCGTGCGGACCTGTTGCTCCGGATGCTGGACGCCGTCGCGGACGAACTCGCTCCACCTCCCACCGGGGGGACGCCGCGGCAGCGTCTGACCGTCGTGATGCACGACATGTACGACACCTTCCGACGGGACCCGTGGGTGGTTCAGGTGCTGGCCACGGAGGGGCTGGCGAGCACCCGGGTGCTGCCGGTCCTGGAAGCCGTGTTCGCCGCTTTCGCCGATGCCGGTGTCGAGCCCGTACGGGCTCGGGACGCCTACGCGATGCTGTTCAGCTTCGTGTTCGGCGAGACCCTGGTGGCGCACCACGACCACGCGGACTCGCAGGCCCGGAGCATGATGCGGGCGATCGACCCGGCCCGGTACCCGCACCTGTCCGCGGTGATCGCGTCGAGCGCTCCGCCCGGGGTCCGGGACCGGGAACGGTTCGCCGGGAACCTGGAACTCCTCCTCGACGGGGTGCTCGGCGTCGACTGAGGCCCGGCGGCCCTGCGGACACCGCTTCCGCCCGGCGCGGGCGAGAGCGTCCAAGCACGCTCCCCCAACGGGTCGTTGGCTGCGGAACCGTGCCGGGGCGACCCCGGATGCCCTGCTTGACAGTCCAGAAACACTTAGTGCAGCCTAACCCGAAGTATACGGCGTATACATGAGGGAAGGCGGGACATGCCCGGAACCAAGGACGACCGACGGCAGGGCGGGCGAGCAGCTCCGGCACCGGCACCGGCACCGGCACCGGCCGCGTACTCGCCTCCGGAGGCCCCCGCCGGCACCGGCCTGGCCGCGCTCCTGGCTCCCGTACGGGGCCGACTCGCCCTCGCAGTGCTGCTCCAGGCCGTCGCCGCCCTGGCCTCCGTGGTCCCGTTCATCGCGGTGGCGGAACTCGGCCGGGTGCTCCTGGACCCAGGACCCGACGGAGAGGTGGACCGGGACCGCGCCTGGTGGGTCGCCGGAACCGGAGCCGCGGCCATGCTGACCGGGCTCGCGCTCACCCTCGCCGCCGGCGCCCTCACCCACCTCGCCGACAACGACCTCAGCCTCGCGCTGCGCCGACGGCTGGCCGCGCACCTGGGACGCGTACCCCTCGGCTGGTTCACCGACCGCAACTCCGGGCTCGTCCGCAAGGCGGTGCACGACGACGTCTCGGCCATGCACCACCTCGTCGGCCACACCCTCACCGACCTCACCCGTGCCGCCGTCGTCCCCCTGGTCTCCGTCGCGTACCTCTTCGTCATGGACTGGCGGCTCACCCTCGTCACCCTGGTCCCGGTCGTCATCGGTCTGGCCCTGTACGGCCGGATGGCGGGCAGTGCCTCCGCCCGGGCCGGCCACGCCCGCTACGACGAGGCACTCGCCCGGGTCGGCGCCGCCTCCGTGGAGTTCGCACACGGCATCACCGTGGTGAAGACCTTCGGCCGGGCCCGCCGTGCCCACCGCCGGTTCACCGACGCCACCGACGCCCTGTCCGCCCACTTCCTCGACTGGGTACGGGGCATGATGCGCACGGGTGCCACCGTCGAACTGATCCTCTCGCCGGTGTTCCTGTTGTTGTGGATCCTCGGCGTCGGCGTCCTGTTCGTCTCGCGGGACTGGGTCGAAGCCGTGGACCTGCTGCCCTTCGCCCTCCTCGGACTCGGGCTCACCGCCCCGGTCCTGGGGCTCGGCTACTCGGCCGAGGACGTCCGCAAGGCCCGCCAGGCGGCCGACCGGGTCGGCGCGATCCTCGCCACCCCCGCCCTGCCCGAGCCCGCACCGGGACGTCGGGCCACGGCGGACGGCACCACCGTCGAGTTCGACCGGGTGTCCTTCGGCTACGACGACCGCTCCCTCGCCCTCGACACCGTGTCCCTCACCCTGCGGCCCGGCAGCGTCACCGCCCTCGTCGGCCCCTCCGGCTCCGGAAAGACCACGCTCGCCCGACTGTTGCCGCGCTTCTACGACGTCACCGGCGGAGCCATCCGCATCGGGGGCGCCGACCTGCGCGAACTGCCCGCCGAACACCTCTACCGGCTCGTCTCCTTCGTCTTCCAGGACGTGCAACTGCTGCGCGCCAGCGTGCGGGAGAACCTCACCCTGGCCCGCCCCGACGCCACCGACGAGGAGGTCGCCTCCGCCGCGCGGGCCGCGCAGATCCACGACCGGATCCTCGAACTGCCCGACGGCTACGACACCGTCGTCGGTGAAGGCGCGCTGTTCTCCGGCGGTGAGGCCCAGCGACTCTCCATCGCCCGGGCCCTGTTGGCCGACACCCCGGTACTGGTGCTCGACGAGGCCACCGCCTTCGCCGACCCGGAGTCCGAGGCCGCCATCCAGGAGGCCCTGTCCCGACTCGTCGTCGGACGCACCCTGCTCGTCATCGCGCACCGGCTCGCCACCATCTCCGGCGCCGACCAGATCGCCGTGCTCGAACGCGGCCGGATCGTCGAGCGGGGCACCCACGCCGAACTCCTGGCCCTCGGCGAACGGTACGCCCGCTCCTGGGCGATCGACGAACGGTCCGGCCAGGGGGACCCCGCCGTGCCCCCGGCCCCCGCTCCCCGCCCCGCTGACGACCCCACGGAGGCCACCCCGTGATCCGCCGACTGCTGACCGTGCTCGACCCGCCCGGCGCGGCACTGCTGCGCCGCATGCTCGTGGGCCTCGTCCTGTGCGCGGTCCTCCAGGGCATCGCCTTCGCCCTCCTGGTCCCCCTGTTGCGGGAACTCCTCGGCGACGGCGGCCCGTCGGGAGCCGCCCGCTGGTTCGGAGCCCTGGCACTGGTCTTCGCCGCGTACGCGGTCTGCTACTGGGACAGCACCCTGTGCGGCTACCGCGCCGGCGCGGGACTGTCCCGGACCCTCTACCGCCGTCTCGGCGACCACGTGGCGACCCTCCCGCTGGGCTGGTTCACCCCGGAGCGGACGGATCGGCTCACCCAACTCACCGCCAAGGGCGTCATCGACGTGATGGGGGTGCCCGCCCACCTCCTGCGCCCGGTCATCAGCGCGTTCGTCACCCCGCTGGTCGTGGTGGCCCTGATGTTCCTCTTCGACTGGCGACTCGCCCTCGCCGCACTGGTCGGTCTGCCGCTGGCCGCGCTCGCACACCGGGTCACCGGCCGGGTGGTGGCCCGCAGCGACCACGCCCACCACGCGGCCTCCGCCGAGGCCGGCGGCCGGGTGATCGAGTTCACCCGCAGCCAGCCGGTGCTCCGGGCCTTCGGCCGCACGGTGCACGGGCACCGGGCCCTGGACGACGCCCTGGTCGCCCAACGCGACACCGGACGACGACTGCTGCTGCGCGCAGTGCCCGGGTTCGCCGCCTTCGTGATGTCCGTCCAACTTGCCTTCACCGTCGTCCTGTTGACCGGTACGGTACTGGCCATCGGCGGATCGGTCGGCGCCCCGGAGTTGATCGCCCTGCTGGTCCTGGCCGCCCGGTTCGTGGAACCGCTGGTGGTCGCCGCCGACCTGGCCGCCGCGGTGCGCATCGCGGACAACGCACTCGCCCGGGTCCAGGCCGTCCTGGAGACCGCTCCGCTCCCCGAACCCGAGGTGCCGGCCACCCCCGCGGACCCGGATGACACCTCCGTCGAACTGGCCGGGGTCACCTTCGGCTACGATCGCGCGGATCCGGTGCTCCGGGACTTCTCCCTGCACGTCCCCGCGCGGTCCATGACGGCCCTGGTCGGCCCCTCCGGCTCGGGCAAGACGACGGTCACCCGGCTCGTCGCCCGGTTCTTCGACACCGACGCGGGACGGGTCCTGGTGGGCGGCACGGACGTGCGGGAACTGGGCACCGAGGCCCTGATGTCCCGGATATCGCTGGTCTTCCAGGACGTCTACCTGTTCGACGCGACGATCTCCGAGAACATCCGGCTGGCCCGCCCCGAAGCCACCGAGGAGGAGTTCCGCCGGGCGACCCGGCTCGCCGGGGTGGACGAGATCGCCGCACGGCTGCCGGACGGTTGGGACAGCCGCGTCGGCGAGGGCGGCACGGCCCTGTCCGGCGGCGAACGGCAACGGGTGTCGATCGCCCGCGCCCTGCTCAAGGACGCTCCGATCGTGCTGCTCGACGAGGCGACCGCCGCCCTCGACCCGGAGAACGAGCACATCGTGCAGAACGCGCTCACCGCGCTGGCCCGCGACCGTACGCTGCTGGTGATCGCCCACCGCCTCCAGACGATCACCGCGGCCGATCGGATAGTCGTGCTGGACGGGGGACGCGTCGCCGAATCCGGAACCCACGACGAGCTCCTGGCCCAGGGCGGCCGGTACGCGGACTTCTGGTCGGAACGCTCCCGTGCCGGCGGCTGGCGGCTCGCGGAATCCCGCTCCTGAAGAGGGGAAGGGCGCGCCCGTCCTCACCGGGGCCGGCGTCGGAACGCCGGACCGGGTGAGGTCACCCACAGGCAGACCGCGGAGGCGACCGCGCTCCCCGCGCCCAGGGCGATCGCCGTGTCCAGGTCGAGGGCCCCCAGGCCGAGCGAACCGGACGCGAACCCCACCGTCTGGACGACATGGGCGACCGAGAACCCCTCGGACCTGCGCGCCCGCGGCAGTACGCGCTGGAGGTTGACGGAACTGACGGCGCGCAGCGGACCGGTGCACGACCCCACCAACACCAGGCCCCCGACCAGCGGGAACCAGCCGTCGCCGAAGGCGACCACGGCGCCACCGGCCGCCAGGCCCGACAGGCAGAGCACGGCCAGCGCGGTCGTGGCCCGGCCGCGCCAGGCGAACAGCGTGCTCCCGAGGATGCTGGCCACCGCCAGGACCGCGATCAGCGACGCGGCCGTGTGGTGGTGCGCGCGGCCCTCGGGCTCGGTGAGCCGGGCCGCCAGCGGCAACGCGCCGACCTCCACAGCGGCCAGGAGTTGTCCGATGGTGAACAGACAGGCCAGCCAGCCCAGCGTGCGGAACCAGTCGATCGGCTCCGCACCGGCGTCCGACTCCCCCTCGGTGCCGGTCGCGCAGGGCGTCCCGACCGGCAGGACGAGGGAGCTGATGACGAACGCGGCGGCCATGCCGACCACGGGAGCCCACGGGCTCCAACCGGCTGAGGCCACGGCCAGCGCCGGCCCCGCGATGATCACCACTTCCAGGAGGGTGGCGTCCACGCCGACGGCGCGCAGGAGGAGCTCCTCGGGCACGGTGCGGGCCAGCAGGGTGCGGAATCCGGCGGACAGGCCGCCGGCGGCGGCGCCGCACACCCCGGCCGCCACCAACAGTCCCCAGACGGGCACTCCGACCCGGGCGGCGGCGCCGACGGCGAGTGCCGTACCGGCCGAGCACCACAGCAGCCGGCGCAGCCCGCGGCTCGGGGCGGTGCGGTCGAGCAACCGTCCCACCGGGATCGACACGGCCAGTTGGCCGGCCACGAACGCCACCATCATCATCGCGCCCGCCCGGTAGGAACCCGTGGTGGTCGTGGTCAACGCCGTGAAGGCGAGCGGGGCCATGGTGCCGGGCAGCCGGCTGAACTGGGTCGCCGCGGACCACCGCCAGTACGGTCGGTGGCGCAACAGGGAAGGGCGGGCACGGTCGGTACCGGTCGTCGTCACCTGGCGAACCTGGCACCGGGCCCGCCGCACCCGCCATTGGTTCGGAACTGGCCGAATCCTCAGGGAGCCGGGATGATCGAGTTCACGCTCACGCCGTCGGGTGGGCACCGGGTGCGCTTCGCGATCTCACCGTTGGACGAGGTGCTGGCCGCGCTCCAGGCCGCGATCGGACTGCGCGACCATCCGCCCGGGGTCCCCCGGCTCGCCGTGGACGCGTTGGGTGCGCTGCCGATCGCCGAACTGCTGTCGGTGCTCGGCGATCCGCGCTACGTCTGCGAGTTCCTCAGCCCGCCGACGACCGGGTACGACACCACCGCGGCGGCGCAACTCGCCGAGGTGCGCCGCACGCCCGCCGCGCAGGTACGGACCGAGCTGGACGCCCTGAACGTCGACGTGGGCGGGTGGTGTTCCGATCCGGGACGCGCTCGCGATCTGCTCGCGGACCAGTTGGAGACCGTCTGGACGGAGCTGATGGCGCCGCACTGGCCGGCTCTGCGCGACGTCCTGCACGCCGACATCCGCTACCGCTCGGGCCGGTGGGCTGCGGGCGGGCTCGACGCCGCGGTCGCGGGGCTGCACCCGGACGTACGCATGACCGAGCGCGCCGACGCCGACGCCGTGGTGGTCCGCAATCCGGCGCGGGCCCGCGTGCCGTTGGACCGGCGCGGGCTGCTGCTGGTGCCGAGCGTGTTCACCTGGCAACGGACCAGTGTGATCGCCGTCGCGCCGTGGCGGCCGTCGGTGATCTACCCCGCACGCGGTATCGCGGGACCGGGTGCGGTGCGGTCGGACGGCACGCGGCTGGCCCGCGTCGTCGGCCGCACCAAGGCGAGACTGCTGGTCGCCCTGGCGGAGCCGACGGACACCTCCGCCCTGGCGCGGTTGCTGCACCTCGCCCCCAGCACCGTCTCCGAGCACCTGGTCGCCTTGCGTGACGGCGGACTCCTGACCACCGCCCGGCGCGGTCACCTCGTGCTGTACGCGCGCACCGCCCTGGGGGACGAACTGGCGTGCCGTTGAGGGGAGGAGCGGGGGGGGCGGAGGCGGTCCGGGTCAGGAGTCCCCGTCCGGGACGGTGGTCCGTAGCGTTCCTGACTCGGCGAGGGGCGCGTAGTGCTCGGTGAACAACCTGCTGACGAGTTCGCCCCTGCTGGAGACGGCGGCCTTCTCGAAGACCGCCTTGATGTGGTCGCGGACCGTGTGGGGCGACAGGTGCAGTCGGCGGGCGATCTCTCCGGTCGGGAGTCCACGCGCGATGTACTGGGTGACTTCGGCTTCCCGGTCGGTGAACTCGTAGGCGTCCACGATGAGGGGCACGACGTCGGAGGCTCGGGCGGGTTCGATCACCACGGCGGAGGGCCCCGGTCCGCCGTCGGCCTCGCGCAGGCACGAGGCGTGGCAGATCAGCCAACGGCCGGTTCGGGTGCGGACGCGTATCCGGGCCCGACCCCGGTCCCGTTGCTGGGCGACGGCACGCGCCTTCATCGCGGTGGTCTGGATCCAGGTGGGGATGCGCAGGCCCAGGGCGGACGGCACGGCGGGTCCCTCCGGAACGTTCGCCAAGTGCACGCGGGCCTCGTCGTTGGCCGACAGCAGCACGCCGGAGGCGTCGAACAGCAGCAGCCCCGGTCCGTGGAACGCCGCGGGCGCCAAGGGCGCGGTGGGTTCGGAGAACGTGCGCAGTCTCCGGGCGAGCGGGGTGCTCAGTGCGGCGAGCAGCGCGGTGTCCCGGGAGTCGAAGGCCGCACGGCCCTCCGCCCGGAAGAGGCTGATGTGTCCGTGTGGACGTCCACCGACCCGTAGGACGGCGCGCAGTTCGTCCCGGAGGCCGCGGGGACGCATGAAGTCCTGGTAGAGGGTGGACCGGGCGGGGAGGTCACCGGTGGTCCTGCGCAGTCCCGCGACCGGCACCGGGGCCAGCGCGAGATCGCGGAACAAGTTCACGTTCTCGGTGAACAGTTCGCTCTCCCAGTACGCGGCGCAGCCGCCCTCGTCGAGGTTCTCCACTCGAACGGGTGCCGTCATCATGCCGGTGACCGGGTCGGTGACCCGCCACACGGCGGCGTCGTACGGCAGGAGTCGGCGCAACCGTCGGGACACCTCGGCGAACATGCCCAGGGCGTCGACGGCTTCGGCGGCCCGCGCGAGCAGTTCTCGCCGGCCGGTCGGGGAAGGCGCAGGGACCGTTGTCGTCACCGGGCAAGCCTGGCACAGGGCGCGTGCCGGACCCATCCCTCATCTGAGGGGGGTGGGCTCCGCTCCGTCCCCTGGCGAGGGGATGGGACCGGGGTCCGGGCGGGGACAGGCTGGTGCCGGTGCCGGCCGCCTCGGGTGGGCACTTCGGCGCTGTACGGCAGGAAGGGCTCGCCGCCATGACGGACACACGGTTCCCCCCGCTCGCGAACGAAGCGTTGGACCGGCTCGTACTGCGGGTCGCCGGTGAGGTGTTGCTGCCGGGCGAAGCGGCCTACGCACGCGAACTCCACGGCTTCAACGAGATCGCCCGGCACCGTCCGTCGCTGATCGTCCTCGCGATGGCCCCGGACGACGTCCGGGCCGCGGTGGAGTTCGCCGGCCGGCAGGGCCTTCCGGTGGGGGTGCAGGCCACCGGGCACGGCATCGCCGCACCGGCGGTGGGGGGCGTGCTGGTCAGCACCCGGCGGATGAACGGCGTGAGCGTCGACCCGGTGG
Source organism: Streptomyces sp. NPDC059816 (assembly GCF_042732055.1). Classification (NCBI taxonomy): domain Bacteria; kingdom Bacillati; phylum Actinomycetota; class Actinomycetes; order Kitasatosporales; family Streptomycetaceae; genus Streptomyces; species Streptomyces sp. NPDC059816. The sequence goes on along the minus strand of NZ_JBHWIQ010000013.1, from coordinate 120,350 downwards.
CCCGTACGGCCCGGGTGGCGGCGGGGGCACGGTGGCAGCAGGTCATCGCCGCGGCGGGGGTCCACGGACTCGCTCCGTTGAACGGCTCGTCCCCGTCGGTGGGTGTGGTCGGCTACACCCTGGGCGGTGGTCTCGGCCCGTTGGGGCGTCGGTACGGGTATGCCGCCGATCACGTCACGCGCATCGAACTCGTCACCGCCGACAAGGTGTTGCGGACGGCGTCGGCCACCCGGCACCCCGATCTGTTCTGGGCCCTGCGCGGCGGGAAGGGCAACTTCGGGATCGTCACCGCCCTGGAGTTCGCATTGATGCCGGTGCGACGGATCTACGGTGGCGCGCTCCACTTCCCCGGTGCGCTGGCCCCGGAGGCGCTCCACGTCTGGCGGGAGTGGGTGCGGTGCGTGCCGGAGGAGATGACCTCCTCACTGGCGCTGCTGAGGCTGCCTGCGGCGCCTGCGGTACCGGAGTTCCTCCGCGGCAGGGCGGTGGTGCACCTGCGGATCTGTCACGCGGGCGACCCACGGGTGGGCGAGCGGCTGGTCCGGCCGCTGCGTGCGATCGGGTCCGCCCTGTCCGACTCGGTGCGCGAGCGGCCCTACACCGAGGTCGCGGAGATCCACCAGGATCCGACCGATCCGCTGCCTTACCACGAACGCAATCTGGTGTTGCGCGATCTGGACCGGGCCGCGGCGGAGGAGATCATCGCGCTGGCCGGTCCGGGAGCGGACTGCACCGATCTCATGGTCGAGTTGCGGCAGTTGGGGGGAGCGCTGTCGCGACCGGCCGCGGTACCGAACGCCGTGGGCAACCGGGACGGGGCGTTCACCCTGTCCACCTTGTCCCCGCCCGGCTCACCCGACCGGGTGCTCGCCGGTATGGCGGCCCGGGGGACCGGCGGACGGTACCTCAACTTCCTCGCCGGGCCGGACACGGTGGACGACGTACAGGACTGCTTCGACGCGCCCACGCTGGCCCGACTGCGTCGGGTGAAGGCGTCCTACGACCCGCGCAACCTGTTCCGCCTCGGCCACGCCCTGCCCCCGGCGAACTGATCCGGTACGGGTACCGGACTCCCGATCCACCCGTGTCTTCGAAGGAGCTCCATGAGCAGCAACCGCGCGGGTCGGATCACGCCCCCCGTTCTCCCCTCCCCCGCCGCCGGTGCGGACGCCCCGCGTTCGGCGGGCCTCCGCTACGGCCTGCTCTTCGGGCCCGCCGTCTTCGGCGTCACCGCCGCCGGTGTCGCCCTGCCCGAGGTCGCGTCGGACCTGGGCGCCTCCGCCTCCGCCGCGACCTGGGTACTGACGGCACACGCCCTCGCGCTCGGCATCGGCACCGCGCTCTTCGGCCGGCTCGCCGACTCCCGGGGCCTGCGTCCCTCCCTGCTGGCAGGGTCGTTCCTGCTGCTGGTCGGCACCGTGCTCTGTCTGGCCGCCCCCGATCTCGGTGCCCTGGTCACCGGGCGGTTCGTGCTGGCGGCCGGGTCCGGTGCGATGGTGTCCGGCGCGTTGGCGCTGACCGCCTCGTCCACGCCGGCACAACGGGCCCGGGTGCTGGCGGGGTTCGGCGCGACCATGGCCGTCTTCTCCGCCAGCGCCACCCTGGCGGGTGGGGCCCTCACCCAGTGGCTGACCTGGCGCCTCACCCTGGTGCTGCCGGCGCTGTCCCTGTTCGCCGTGCCCCTGTGCCTGCGGGCGGCGTCCACCCGGCGCGGCAGTGGCCGGGCCCTGGACCTGCCCGGTGCGGCCCTGCTCACGGCGACGGCCGCCGCCTTCCTCCTGCTGGTCCAGACCCCTGCGTTGGGGACCTCCGCTGCCGGGGTCGTCGCCCTCGCCGCCCTGCTGCTCCTCGCCGGCGCCGGCCTCGCCCGGCGCATCCGCTCCGTCCCGGCTTCCTTCGTTCCCCTCCGGTTGATCGCCGACCGGGTCTTCCTCCGGGCCTCCGTCGTCGGCGTCGGCGTGTACGCCGGGCTCTTCGCCGCCGTGTACGCGGTGCCGCAGGTCCTGGTGCGCGCACACGGATGGGACGTCCTCGCCATCGGTCTGTGGCTGCTGCCCGGCGCGGTCGTCGGCGCCGGGCTCTCCAGGGTCGCCGGCAAGCTCACCGCGGGCGCCGGGGGCGGTCGTCTGCTCGCGGTGACCGCCCTGGTGACGGCCGTCGCGATGGCGGCTTCCGCTGCCCGGCCCGGTCCGGTGCTCCTGATCGTCGGGGCTTCGCTGGGGTTCGGCGCCTTCGCGGTCGTCCAGGTCGTCGCCACCGCGCTGTTGTCCACCCGGGTCGAACCCGCCCTGCGCGGGGGCGCGATGGGACTGCTCAACCTGACCTTCTTCGTCGGTGGCGCGGTGGGCAGCGCCGCGGCGGGGGCGCTCGCCCAGGTGTGGTCCCCGACCACCGCGCTCGGTGTCCTGGCGGGCTTCCCCCTGGTCGCCGCCCTGGTCGCGAGCACCCTCGCTCCGCAGGAAGGTTAGGCCTCCCGGACGCTGACGGTGGAGCGGTGATGACGGGGGGCCTCGATCTCGTCGAGCAGGGCGACCGCGAGGTCCGCGTAGGTGATCCGACTGTCCGGGTCGCCGTGCTCCGCGATCCGGTACCGCCCCGTGCCGGTGCCCTCGTGGTCGAAGTCGCCCGCCGGAGCGACGTACGCCCAGTCCAGGTCGCCGCTCCGTAGGGTGTCGACGCCCGCCGCGTGGCCGAGGTAGAAGGAGCGGTACTCGTTCGGATAGCCGGGCTCGTCCATCAGGGGAGCCCCGGACACCCCGGGCAGGATCGCTGCGAGCCCGACCACGACCAGGCGGTGCACACCGGCCCGGGTCAGGCCGGTGGTCAGGGCGCCGGAGGACGCGGTGAAGAACTCGTGCGGCGGGACGGACAGGTCGACGGCAGCAGTGACGGCGGCGTCGTGTCCGGCGGCCACCCGCTCGACGCTCGCCGTGTCGGTGACGTCGCCCGCGACGACCCGGGCGCCGGAGGGGTCGCCGTGGCCCGCGGGGTCCCGCACCACCGCGGTGACCTGATGACCGCGTCGCTGCGCCTCGGTCACCGCTCGCCGGCCGGCCCGACCACCCGCGCCGAAGACCACGATCTTCATGAGGAACCGCCTCTCACCAGGGTGGGAGCCCTTGTGCTCCCACCACTGCTTCGACGCTATCCGCGGGAGTGGTTTCCCTCCGGATACCGGCTACCGTGAGGTCATGAGGGAACCTCTACCCGCCGACCTGTTCGACGAGTTGTGCCCGTCGTCGCTCAATCCGTTCCGCTTCGGCGACAAATGGGCGCCGCTCGTCATCAGTTGCCTCCAGGACGGGCCGCGCCGGTTCTCCGAGCTGCGCGTGCCGCTGGCTCGGGTCACCCCCAAGGTCCTCACCAAGTCCCTGCGGTCCCTGGAACGGGACGGGCTGGTGACGCGGACCGTCCGCGCCGGAACCACCCCGCACGTGGAGTACGCGTTGACCCCGTTGGGCCACAGCCTGCTCCGTCCGATGGCGGTGGCCTGCGCCTGGGCGAGCGACCACTGGGACGAACTCCTCGACGCCCGCGAGTCGTACGACGCGAACGCCCGCGGCTAGGACTCCGTCCGCAGTCCGCGTCCAGCCGCTCGACCAAGAAGGCAGATCATGATCACCACTGTGCTCGCCGTCGTCGGGACGCTCCTCGGATCGATCGTCACCGGCACGTTCCAACACCTGGCGGCCGGCCGCGCCGAACGCGCGGCCAGCGCCGAGCAGTTGCGCCGCGTTCGACTCGACGCGGTGACCGCACTCGCCTCCGCCGGCTCCGACCACCGTCGGGCCCTGTGGATGCGCGGGGAGGCTCGGCTGCGCGGCGCCAGCGGCCCAGAGCTGGAAGAGCTGCGGACCAGGTCCCACAGCACCCGCTCCGCCGTCACCCGCCCCCTGGTGGCGTTGCGGCTCCTCGTGCCCGACCCGACCGTCCACACCACGGCACAGGCGATGGTGGTCGCCACCTACGACATGGTCGATTCCGTCACGAGCATCGAAGAGCTCACTGCTGCGCAGGACGTCGCACGGGACGCACACGACCGGTTCGTCGATGCGGCAGCCGCCTACTTCAGCGCCCACACCTGACGGGTGGAGCGCTAGTACGGCAGGTAGTAGCTGAGGAGGTCGGCGGTGAGGGGCGGGAAGAGCGCTCGGAACCGTTCCTCGTCGGCGGAGTAGACATCGGGTCGGATCCGGGTCAGGCCCTCCATTCCCAGCGGACCGAACAGCAGTGCGGGCAGGTGGTCGGGGGCCACTCCGGCGCCCTGCACGGCCCGGGGGCCTTGCATCGCCCCTCCGGTGACGACCTCGCCGAGACCGTCGGCGCGAACGGGTATCCGGTAGTGGGCCCCGAAGGTGGAGAGGACGATGTCACGGCCGCCGCGCTCCAGCCCGGCCGCCGTGAGGCGCTGCCAGAACAACGGGCGCAACCGGTCGAGCAGCAGGGCGACGTCCGGGATGCGGACGTAGTACTGCTCCGCTGCGGCCGGCGGCTCGTGGACCAGCAGGTCCTGCCAGGCGCTTGCGGTGACCGTGCCGGCCCGGTGGACGACGCGGAGCCGCTCCTCGGGGTACCGTGCCGCGACCGCCCGGAGCAGGTCCAGCGCCGCCGCCCCGTCCACCGCGGCGGCCTCGGCCAACAGCACCCCGCCGTCGGGGGGCGTGGTGCGGACGGTGGCGACCGCGGTGCCGTCGCGCTCCAGGGCCCACAGGGCGCTCGCCCCGTGTTCCCGTAGCCACCGCCAGCGCTCGGCCGAGTGCCCCATGGCCACGTCGAACCCTGCCTGGGCCGAGTGCTGGAGGGCTGCCAGGGCAGGAACGTCGGCGGGCCGGGCCGGGCGGAGCACGGCGTCGCTCCCGCCGGGCGGTGGGGTGCGCACGCGCAGCACCGGGGGGATGTCGATGGCGTACTCGTAGCCGAACAGCCGGTAGAAGTACGGGATTCCGATCATCGCCTGGAGGACGTGGCCCCGGGCGGCGGAGCGCTGGTGAGCCCATCGCATGAGCGCCCGTACCAGTCCGCGCCCCTCGTACGCCCGGTCGGTGGCGACCAGTTCGACCTGGCCGGCGGGCAGGCGGAGGTCACCGATGCGCACCTCCTCGTCCAGGAGCGTCGCGGTGGACACCACCCGATCGCCGTCCACGACCACGGCACAGGCGGACCAGCCGACCTCGGGGTCCGTGACGACCAGTCGGTGGTCCAGGGCGTCGTTCGGATCACCGCGCTCGGACAGGAGGGCCCCGATCTGGTCGAGGTCCGCGGGGGTCGCCGTGCGCAGGATGAGCCCATCGGCCAGGGCGAGCGGCGCCGGGGATGCTGGATGTGTGGCCATGACGGGACCATGGCACCGCTCTGACCTGCGTGTCCACCGAAATATCCCGAGTGTCACCCGCTCGCCCCCGGTTCCGGTACGGCCCGGGGGCCGACCGCACCGGTGGCGAATCCGACGGGAACGACTCGCCACGACTGATCGTTACGGGATCGTCCGGCTGTTCGAGGGGGCGATCCCCCGGCCGGACTCTGACATGAGCGGCCGGTTCGGCCGGCCGCGACGGCCCGGGGAAACCCGGCGAGGAAAGGAGCGACGATGGACACCGGGGCGCAGGTACGGCCGGCAGGGGTCGCAGACGTACCGGGTGCGGTGGGAACCCTCGCCCAAGCCTTCTCCGACTACCCGTACATCCGGCACGTGGTCGCCGCGAACGACCACGAGGAGCGGGTCCGCCGCTTCCAGGAACTGTTCCTGACGGAGGTGGGCATGGCGTACGGGCGGGTCTGGGTCACGGAGGACCGGCTGGCCGTCGCCGCCTGGACGACCCCCGACCGCGATCCCTCCCCCGGGTTCGCCGCGGTGGGGCCGCACATCGCGGAGTTGGCCGGCGACCGCATCGACGCCTTCACGGCCGCCGAGGCCGCGGTGGAGCCGCACCGGCCGACGGAGCCGGTCTGGTTCCTGGCGACCGTCGGCGTCGCGCCGGGCGCACAGGGCCGTGGGCTCGGCAGCGCGGTGCTCCGCCCGGGCATCGAGGCCGCCGAACGGGCCGGGTACCCGGCGTTCCTGGAGACGGCGACGGAACGGAACGTGCGCCTGTACGAGCGTCTGGGGTTCCGTGTCACTGCCGAGGTCGAACTGCCGCACGGCGGACCGCAGTTGTGGTGCATGCGACGCGACCCCTCCTGAGTCCGGCCGGCGCGTGCCGCCCCGTGGATCTCCGCGGGGCGGCGGCGGGCCCTACACCCGTACGAGTTCCCTCAGCCGGTCGGCCATGGTCCGGATGACGTCCTTCTGCTGGGCCGCCAGGTAGAAGTGCCCGCCGGGGAAGACCTTCAACTCGAAGGAGCCGCCGGCGTGCCGCTCCCAGGCGGCGGCCTCGTCCAGCGTCACCTTCGGGTCGCTGTCGCCCACCATGGCGAGCATCGGGGAGCGCACCGACTCGCCGGCCGCGCACGTGTAGGTCTCGGCCGCACGGTAGTCGGCGCGCATCGCCGGCAGCACCATGCGCAACACTTCCTCGTCCCCGAGGAGTTGGCTGCTGGTGCCGTCGAGGCTGCGGACCTCGGCGAGGAGGCCCTCGTCGTCGAGGAGGTGCACCGTCTCATGGCGGTGAGTGGACGGGGCGCGGCGACCGGACGCGAACAGGGCGGTGGCGACCACGTCCTTGTCGCGCTCCAGGCGTCGGGCGACCTCGAAGGCCACCGAGGCGCCCATGCTGTGCCCGAAGAAGGCCAACGGCCGGTCCACCCAGGGCAGTAGGGCGTTGTACACCCGGTCGGCGAGGCCGGCGACGTTGTCGATGAGGGGTTCCGTGCGACGGTCCTGGCGGCCGGGGTACTGGATGCACAGCACGTCGGCGAAGTCCGGCATGTCGCGGGAGAGGGGGAAGTAGAAGCTTGCGGAGCCTCCCGCGTGCGGCAGGCACACCAGCCGGACGGCAGCGTCGGGACGGGGGTGGAACCTACGGACCCAGAGGCTGCTTTCCTCGGTGGGCTGGGTGTTCACGGTGATCGTTCCTTTCGGAGGTGCCGGACGTGTCGGGGGCCGCCGGGTCAGGCGCCACGGCTGCGCGAGGACCCGCCCTGGTGACGCCCCCTACGGCGAGCCCCCGTACCGCTACCCCAACTATGCCCTGGTGACGCGGCATTGGGGTGCAGCACCCGGCACGATTCAGGCGCCCGCGGTCAGGGCCTTGACCGCGCGGTCGGCCCTCCGTTCGCCCTCATGGACGGCCGGTGCGGGTGCGGCGCGCCGCGGGGGTCGGCCGGTCGTCGGTGGCCCCGGCGTCGTCCACCTCGAGGAACCGGCCCACCGCTTCCGTGAACTCCGCGGGTGCCCCGCGGTGGATCAGGTGTCCCACGGGGATCGTCACCAGACGTCCGCCGGGGATGCGCCGGGCCAACTCCGCCACGCCGTCCTGGGGTACGTGGCTGCGCGGGCCGCCGGCCACGACGAGGGTCTCGGCGGTGATCCGGCCGAGCCGTCGCCCCCACCGGGGGTCGGGCCGGTCGAGTTGCCGTCTGACGTCGAGGACCATCTGCCAGTCGAAGGACAGGTCACCGTCCGGTCGGGTCGGATGGGTCGGCTCGCGGGGTCGGGGAACCGGAACGTCCTCCAGGACCAGTCGGTGCACCCGCGCCGGGCGGTCGGCGGCGACCAGGTACGCCACGATCCCGCCGAGGGAGTGCCCGACCAGGTCCACCCGGTGCAGGCCCAACTCGTCCAGGAATCCCTGCACATCGGCCCGCATGCGCTCGACCGAGTACTCCCCGGGCCAGTCGCTCCGACCGTGCCCGCGCAGGTCGAGTGCGTACACCCGGCGGTGGAGCGCCAGCAGGGACGCCACCGGTTCCCAGTCGCCGGCGGTCTCCCCCAGGGCGTGCAGGAGAACCAGCGGCGGAGCACCCTCGGGGCCCGCCACCCGGTAGGCCAGTCGGACCCCGTCCACGTACGCCGAGCAGTGATCGACCATGTCCCGGAGGGTACGCGGCGGTTCCCGGCGACGGGCCCCGCGTTCACCAGCGGCGGAACCCGTGACCCTCGGCCGGCAGGAGGTGACCTAGTCGGCGGTGGGGCGCCACGAGCGGGCCGCGCGGATCGCGGAGCGCGCCCCCAACGCACCGACGAGGAGCGCGACCAGGACACAGCCCAGTGCCCCCGCCACGAGGACCGTCCAGGAGACGCTGCCCTCCCCCGCGGCGGCGATGAAGAACAGGGAGTGCCACGCGGTGACGGCCGTCGCGACGACGGTGGCCACCAACAACGGCAGGGTCAGGTGCCAGAACGCGACGGACCGGAAGACGGACCGGCTGCCGGTGAGGACCGTGAGGGGGGCGAGGACACCGCGGATCCGCACGAACTCGGCCGCCGCGCCCAGGCCCCCCGTGAGCGCGAGGACGGCCAGGCCCGTCACCCCGTACAGCAGGACCCAGTTGTTGGCGCGGGCCTTGCCCGCCGCCCCGCTCGCCCAGGTGTCCCCCAGCGGCTCGGCCGTCGCCAGCACCGCGAAGGCGGCCCGTTTCACCTCGGACAGTCGCCCGCGTTCGGCAACGACGAGGGCGGAGTCCTGTGCCGTCAACCCGAAGGGTGCCGCCACCGCCCGGACCCGGATGTCCGGGGTCGACCAGCGTCGGATCTCCTCGATCCGCCGGTCGCCGCCGGTCGCCGGGCTCAGTTGCGCGGGGCATTCCAGGTCCAGGGAGCGCAGCGCCCGGCAAGAACCCTGCAACGAGGTGCTGCCCCGGCCCTGGTCGTCGTAGGTGGTGCTCCGCTTCAGGAGGAAGGCCCCGTCGGGGAGGGTGCGCGCGAACGCGTCCACCGCCCGCGGTGCCATAGGCGTCACCTGTACGGCGAGCACGCCGTCCCCGATGCGGGCCTGGGTGAGTCGGGCCAGCTCCGCCTGCTCGCCGAGTCGGCTGTTCCACACTTGGAGCTGCGCCACGATGCCGAGGCCGATGACCATGGCCAGGGCCAGGCGTACGACCACGCCGGGGTGGGCGGCGGTCCACCGGCCGCCGATGAGTTGGCCGGCCCGTCCGGTGCGCGCGCCGCGCGCAGCGAGCCCGGCTCCGACCCGGCGGGTGACCAGTGCCGCGACCGAGGGCAGGAACCCCCACATCAGGACGGTGCCGAGGGCGAAGGGGGCGAGGGCGTTGCGCTCCGGGAGGTACTGGCTGGTGACCACCAGGGCCACGCCGAGGCCGCAGCACGCCGGTCGCCAGTGGGGAACGGAGGACGAGGCCGCACCGGGTCGGGTGGAACGGCGGTCGCGCGGCGCGCGGTGGGTGAGGACCACGACGGCGAGCAGGAACAGCACGGACAGCAGCAGGCCGGCGGACGCGGTCGGCCACGCCGCGCGGATGTCCCGGCTGTCCAGGACGTAGCCGGTCGGGGGCAGCCGCAGGTCCCAGCGGGACGCGGCGAGTTGGGGCAGCGCCATGAGGAGTGTTCCGAGGACCAGGGGCGCCGCGGCCTCGCCCACCTGGACCAGGGCACGGTGCCGCCGCCCGGCGCCCAGGGCGTGCAGCAGACCGCTGCGCCGGTCCCGGGTGAGTGAACCCACGCGGGCCGCGATCACGGACAGCGCCAGGGCCGGAACTCCGGTGAGGGCCCAGAAGGTGAGCAGCGGATCGGTGACGGGGCGTTGGTCCACCATCTCGCCGATCGGGAGGGCCTTGCCGAAGCCCTCGGCGTACCACCAGCCTTCGGCGTCCCGCGCGGGGGCGTGTGCGGGACGCACGTAGGCCAGGCGCTCCGAGGGTGCGGCCAGGCCGTCCTTGCCGATGGTCCCGGTGGACTCGCCGTACCGGTCGTGGATGCCGAGGTGTCGTCCCCGTGCGGCGAGTTCGGGCGAGAGCACCGCCTGTCCGGGTTCGGGCCAGGCGCGCAGCCCGGGGGGCAGCGGGGCGTCGTCGGTGAGCGGAACCAGGTAGAGGACGCTGTGCTGCACCTCATCGACGGTGTCGAGGACTTCGCGGTACATCAGCGCGGCGTCTTGCCGCGCGTCGGTGAGGATCGGTCCCCGTGCCTCGTTGCGTTGTTCGCGTCCCTGGTGGGTGGCGACCGCGGCGACGGTGCCGAGGACGACGAGGGCGACCGTGGCCGCGGCGGCGAACAGCGCCCACCAGCGCAGCCGGTCGCCGGGGGTGCCCCGTCCGGCGGCGAGCCCGATGCGCAGGAGTCGGGTCCACAGCCGCCGGTCCCGCGTCATGCGGACGCCCCGGTGCCGGCCAGGGTTCCGTGGTCCAGGCGTCGACGGTGGTCGGCGCGGGCGGCGACGGCGGGGTCGTGGGTGACGACCAGCAGGGCGCAGTCGCGCCTGCGGGCGGCGGTGAACAGCAGGTCGGCGACACCGTCCTTGGTGTCGGGGTCCAGGGCGCCGGTGGGTTCGTCGGCGAGCAGTACGGCCGGGTCGGTGATCAGTGCCCGGGCGACGGCTGTGCGCTGGCGTTCGCCGCCGGACAGTGCGCCGGTCGGGGTGGTGCCGTGCGGGACGCCCAGGTCGTCGAGGAGTCGGGCGGCCTGCCGGTAGGCGGTGCGGTGGTCGCCGCCGTCGAGGAGTACGGGGAGCGCGACGTTCTCCACGGGGGTCAGCTCGGGGAGCAGTTCACCGAACTGGAAGACCATGCCCAGGGTGTCGCGTCGGATGCGTGCCAGTCGGGCGGACCGCTGCCCGGTGATCTCCCGTCCGGCCACGGTGACCCGTCCGGCGTCCGGTGTGATGAGCCCGAGGATGCACATGAGGAGGGTGGACTTCCCCGATCCGCTCGGTCCGGTGATCGCCGTCGACTCCCCCGGGCGGACGGTCAGTTCGAGGCCGTCGAGGAGCACGCGGCCCGCGACCTCGTAGCGGAGGCCGCTGATGCGGAGGCCGGACGCGTCTGCCTGGGTCACCGGGGTGTTCTTCCTCTGGGATGCGGGGTGCCGCCGTGCGGGCGCGGGCCCCCGCGGCGGAGTGCGCCGGTGCGTGACGGTGTGGTGGATCGGTCAGTTGTACGCCCAACCGGAGCAGTCGTCCCTGCTTCCGAAGTTCTCGTCGCACGCCTTGAACTTGAAGATCTTGGAGCCGTCACCCGAGTAGACGGTCGTGAGGGTGCCGTTGTGGTTCCACAGCGTGCGCTTGCGGTCCGAGCTGGCGGTGCGGAAGTACTCGGCCTTCGCCGGGTCGCTGTCCCGGCTGCCGTCCTTGACGGCGATCCTCCCGGAGTCCCCCCGTGCGGGGGACCAGGCGGTGGCGCCGCCCCCGGTCACGCTGGTCGCCGTCGCGGTGACGGTGGGCAGGGCGAGACCGACGGCGAGGAGCAGCCCGGCCAGGGTCGTCGATGTGCGCATTGCGGATTGCCTCCCTGGTGCAGGTAGGTGTCCTGGAGCACGGGCAGCACGCTGCCAGCACCGTGGAGGCGGTGCAATCGAAGGGCCGGATGACGCTCAACTTCGGCTGGTTCCCGGTTCCTGGTTCCCGGTTCACCGATGAGCGGCCCCGGGTGTTCAGGGTCCTGCGCGGACCTGGTCGATGCGGGCGGGGGCGGGGTGGGGTGGTGCTGCGGGGCGGTGGGCCCGGGGGCCGGGGGGGGGGGGGCGGGGGCCCCGCGGGTACAATTGCCGGGGGGGGTACAACGGGGGGGGGGGGGGCGATTGGTGAG
>NZ_JBHWIQ010000013.1:0-108703 GCF_042732055.1 Streptomyces sp. NPDC059816 | reverse complement strand
GTTCCGGGTCCCGGGTCCCCGTTGGCGCGGCCCGGGGTGTTCTGGGTCCGGGGGGGGGGGGGGGCCGGGGGGGGGGGGGGGGGGGGGGGGGTGCGGGGGGGCGGTGGCCCGGGCGCCGTTCGGGCGGCGTCCGGGCCACGGTCCGTTCAGAGGCCGGCGGTGTACAGCAGGCGGTTGGGGGACGACTTGCTGACGGTGAGGGCGTCCCTGGTCGCCTGGCTGATGATCCAGTTGCCGACGTCCTGCGCGGTCGCCGTCGGGTTCACGGCCTTGTAGAGCGCCGCGACGCCCGCGACGTGCGGGCTGGCCATCGAGGTCCCGTCGAGGGCGGTGCTGCCACCGCCCAGGCGGGCCGAGATGATCGCCCGGCCGGGTGCGTAGAGGGCCAGACAGGGGCCGAAGTTGCTGAAGTCGGTCTCGATGTCGTCATGGTCGGTGGCGCCGACGGTGAGGGCCCAGTTGGCGCTGGCCGGGGAGACGTCGCAGGCGTCCTTGCCGTCGTTGCCCGCCGCGACCACCGGCAGCACGTCGTGCGTGGTGAGGTTGTTGACCGCCTGGTTGACGGCCTCGTTGCGGTCGCCTCCGAGGGAACCGTTCAGCACGGCGGGCTGCCGGGCGTTGCGGGCGACCCAGTCGAAGCCCGCGATGATCCCGGACCACTCGCCCCGCCCCGCGCAGTTGAGGACCCGTACGCTCACCAACGAGGTCTGGCGGGCCACCCCGAAGGTGGCGCCGCCGACCGTGCCCGCGACATGGGTGCCGTGTCCGTTGCAGTCGGCCCCGTTGCGGCCGTCACCGATCGCGTCGAAGCCGGGCACGGCCCGCCCACCGAACTCGGCGTGCTGGTAGTCGATGCCCGTGTCGACCACGTAGGCCGTCACCCCGGAACCGGTGCCGTGGACGTTGAACTCCTGGTTCAGCGGCAGATAGGGCTGGTCGATCCGGTCCAGGCCCCAGCTCGGCGCCGCGGCCAGCGCGGCGCGGCCGGGGATGCGGGTCGCCGTGGCGGTGCCGTCCTCGTCCACGGCGTCGACCGCGGGCAGTGCGCGCACCGCGGTGAGTTGCGCGGGGGTCAGCTTCGCGGCGAACCCGTTGAGCGCCGAGGTGTAGGTGAAGAGGGCGGTCGCTGACGGTGCCACCTTCTTCAGCACGGACGCCGGTGAGACGCCCTTCGCGACGGTGACGATGTACTGGCCCGCGACGGGCACGGGCGTGGGGCGCAGCGGCGCGGGCTCGGCACGGGTCCCGGTGAGGGCGGCGGTCGGGTCGGGGGCGGCGGTCGACGTGGCGAGGGCGGGCGCCGTCGTGGAGAGCAGGGCGGTGACGGCTGCGGCGAGTGCGAACAGCCTCGGGTGCGTGGGCATCCCGTGACCCAACCAAATCACCTCCCGCAAATCCATCACCCTGAGTAGCCGTTCGCTACTTTTCGTACACATGGGGGAGGGTGCGCGGCCGGTCGGTCGCGGGACGCGCTCAGGGCAGGAGTTGACGGACCAAGGTGTCGGTGGCCCAGCGTTCCCAGCGGGCCGGGGACCAGCCGCGGACGGTGACCAGGAGACCGTACGTCTCGGGGCCGAGGACGGTGAACGCGATGTCGGCGGCGGATTCGGCGTCGTGGCCGTCCCGGAGCGTTCCGCCCGTCTTGGCCAGTAGGGCGCGGGCGAAGTGCAGCTGGACGGTGTGGCGTTGCTCCACGCTCGTCCGCCACAGCGTGGCGAGTTCGGGATCGGAGGCCGCGGCTGCACGGACCACTTCCAGGACGGGTGTCGCCCGCTGCAACACGCCGCGCGCCCCCGCGACCTGCCGGGCGAGTTGCCGGGCGGGGTCGGGAGCGGCGAGGACGGCGCGGGCCCAGGGGCGGTCGAGGGTGGCCGCCGAGTCGGTGTCGCCGGCGATCGCGGTGTCCAGGACCTCCTTCAGCAGGGCGCGCTTGGTGCCGAAGGTGAAGTAGACGGTCTGCACGCCGACCTCGGCGGCCCGGGCGATGTCCTCGACCGTGGTGCCCGTCCAACCGCGCTCGACGAACAGCCCCGCGGCGGCGGCGAGCATCCGGTGCCGGGTGCGACGGGTCTTCTCGGCACGGGTGAGGGGTGGGGTCACGGGCGGACTCCTCAACGGGCGCGGGCTGCGGGTCTGGGTGCCGCTGGCTCCACGACCTGCTCGGGTGAAGGCCACCGACCCTTTGACTGTAGTGAGACTACAGCGTGTTTCACTGGAGTATGACTACAGCGAATTCCCCTGTCGCCGACGGCCGCATCCTGGTTCCCGGTGGCTACGGGGCCGTCGGCACGGCGGTGGCCGCGATCCTCGGGCAGTGGTTCCCCGGTCGGGTGGTGCCCGGCGGCCGGAGCGCGGATCGGGCGCGACAGCACGGCGGGGTCCGGGTGGACGTGAACGATCCGCAGGACTTCCGTACGGTCCTCGACCGACTCGGCGACGTGGGCGCCGTGGTGCTGTGCGTGGAGCCGCCGGACGAGTCGGTGGCACGTGCATGTCTGGAGCGGGGCGTCCACCTGGTCGACATCGGGGCGGACGAGCGCCTGCTCGGCGCGGTCGCCGCGCTCCATGACACGGCGCTCGACTCGGGTGCCTCGGCGGTGCTCAGCGTCGGTGTCGCGCCGGGACTGAGCAACCTGCTCGCCCGGCGCGCCCACGAGGAGGTCGGGGGCGCACAGCGGATCGACCTGACGGTGCTGCTCGGATCGGGCGAACGGCACGGCGCCGACGCGGTGCGCTGGACCGTGGCGGGGCTCGCCGCCCCCACGACGGCCCGTCCCCTGCGCGTCGAACTGCCCGGCCACGGGCTCAGAACCGCGCACCCCTTCCCGTTCTCCGACCAGCACACGCTGACCGGCACCCTCGGCGTGCCCCGGGTGACCACCCGGCTGTGTCTGGACTCACGGGCGGCCACGGCGCTGCTGTTCGGGCTGCGCCGCACCGGACTGCTACGGGCCGCCGACCGCCCGTTGCCCCGGCGGCTGCTCACCGACGCCTTGGGTCGGGTGCACCTCGGCGGGGACGCCTTCGTGGTGCGCGCCGACGCGTACCGGGACGGACTGCACGTCGCCCGGGTCGCCCGGGGACTGCGGCAGAGCCGGTTCACCGCCCTGGTGGCCGCGCACGTCGCACGACACCTGCTGACCGGCGGGCCGGCGCCCGGGGTCCGACACATCGAGGAGGTGCCCGCGCTGGCGGACCTGCCCGAGCGGCTGGCCGGTGACGGACTGACCGTGCTGCGACTGACGGACGGACCGCGGTGAGGGACGACTGGTCGGGCGGCGGGCGGAACGGGTACACGGAGGCCGGGGACGCCTGGGCGCACGCGGCGGACGACGTGGTGGCGCTGGCCCTCGCCCGGGTCGACCGGGAACGCCACGGATCGGTCCCCGAGGTGCTGGACGTGGGCACCGGGTCGGGTCCCGCGCTGCTCGCCGCGGCCCGGGCGGGTGCCCACGGGGTGGGTGTGGACCGGGCGGCCGACCTGGTGCGGGTGGCGGCGGCCCGGGCCGCCGCGGCGGGGCTCGGCGGTCGGACCCGGTTGCTCGTGGGGGACGCGGGGGCGCTGCCGTTCCCCACGGGACGCTTCGACGTGGCCCTGTCCACGTTCGGGGTGATGTTCGCGCCCGATCCGTGGCGCTCGGCCGCCGAACTCGTCCGGGTCTGTCGCCCGGGCGGGTGGCTGGCCGTCGCGTCCTGGACCCCGGACGGAGTGTTCGGCCGGATCGCCCCGACCGTCGCCCGGGTGCTCCCCCGCCCGCCGAGTTCGGTCGACGCCCCCACCCGTTGGGGCGAACCCGGTCACGTACGGCGGTGGTTCGCCCCGCTGCCGGTGACCGTGGAGACCCTGGTGTGCCAGGTCCGCGTCACGTACCCGTCTCTCGACCGGGCGGTGCGGGCCTTCACCGACAAGCCCGGTCCGTTGCGGCAGTACCGGACGGCCCTGGAGGCGGCCGGGCGCTGGGAGGTCGCACGGGACGCCCTGGGCGAGCTGTTCACGGCACACGACCGGGGCACCGGCGGAAGGCTCCAGATGGACGTTCCCTACCTCGTGGCGCTCGGCCGGGTCGATCGGGGGATCGGATAGTCCCGCCCGCGAAGGAGTCGGGCCGTGGCCCCGGGGGCGTCGGACGCCCCGCAGGGTGCTGTGGTTCCACCGAACGGTGGGGGCGCGGATCAAGCATCACGGTCGGGCCTCGGCCTTGGCCGAGGGCTACCGCCGCCGTCTGCTCACGTGACGCCCCCGCTGCCGGCCGCCGCGCGGCAGGACCGTCGCGAGCGGCATCAGGACCGGAAGTGGACGACGACGTCCGCCAGGTCGCGGCGGTGCGGCTGTGCACCGCCGGGGCGTGGTGACCACGGACTGCGGTAGTACGCGGCGGCGGCCCGGGGGTCGTCCCCCGAACCGCCGTCCGTTTCCCGGCCCTTCCCTCGGCGCGGGCGCAGACCGTCACCTCAGTTCCTTCGTCCGCTCGCCGAGGATCCGCGCCGTGGGCAACACCCGCTGGAGCGCACGGCCCTCGTCGGCGCCGTCGAACTGGGTGCGGTGCAGTTCGGCGTACCGTCCGTCACGGGCGAGCAGGGTGTCGTGGGTGCCGCGCTCGACGATCCGGCCGTCCTCCACCACCAGGATCTGGTCGGCGGCCCGGACGGTGGACAGCCGGTGGGCGATCACGACGGCGGTCCGGTCCGCCAGTGCCTCGGTGAGCGCCTCCTGCACGGCGGCCTCGGAGGTGTTGTCGAGGTGGGCGGTGGCCTCGTCCAGGATCACCACGCGTTGTCGGGCGAGCAGCAGCCGGGCGATGGTCATCCGCTGGCGCTCCCCGCCGGACAGTCGGTAGCCGCGTTCACCGACGACCGTGTCCAGGTCGTCGGGCAGGGAGCGGACCAGGCCGTCGAGGCGGGCGCGGCGCAGGGCGTCCCACAGTTCCTCTTCGGTGGCGCCGGGGCGGGCGAGCAGCAGGTTGGCGCGGACCGACTCGTGGAAGAGGTGGCCGTCCTGGGTGACCATGCCGACGGTGGCGCGCAGCGAGTCGGTCGACAGGTCGCGCACGTCGACGCCGCCCACGCTCACCGTCCCGGAGTCGGTGTCGTACAGCCGGGGCAGCAGGGAGGCGATCGTGGACTTGCCCGCCCCGGAGGATCCGACGAGGGCGACCGTCTGGCCGGGTTCGGCGCGGAACGACAAGCCCTTGAGCACGTCGCCGCCCTCGCGGGTGTCGAGTGAGGCGACCTCCTCCAGCGAGGCGAGGGAGACCCGGTCGGCCGCGGGGTAGCCGAAGCGCACATCGGTGAACTCCACGGCCACCGGGCCCTCGGGGACCTCGCGGGCGTCCGGCCGCTCGGCGATCAGCGGCTCCAGGTCCAGCACCTCGAAGACGCGCTCGAAGCTGACCAGGGCGCTCATCACCTCGACGCGGGCCCCGGCGAGTGCGGTGAGCGGGGCGTACAGCCGGGTCAGCAGGAGGGCCAGGGCGACGACGGCACCGGGCTCCAGGGTGCCGCGCAGGGCGAACCAGCCGCCGAGTCCGTACACGAGGGCGAGGGCGAGGGCGGACACCAGGGTCAGTGCGGTCATGAACGTGTACTGGGACATCGCCGTGCGCACGCCGATGTCCCGGACCCGGGTGGCGCGGACGGCGAACTCGGCGGACTCCTCGGCGGGCCGCCCGAAGAGCTTGACGAGGGTCGCCCCGGGTGCGGAGAAGCGTTCGGTCATCCGGGTGCCCATGGCGGCGTTGAGTTGCGTCGCCTCGCGTTGGAGTCCGGCCATCCGGGTGCCCATCCGGCGGGCGGGCACGACGAAGACGGGCAGCAGGGCCAGCGCGAGGAGGGTGATCTGCCAGGACAGGGTGAGCATCACGGCGAGGGTGAGCAGCAGCGTGACCACATGGCCGACGACTCCGGACAGGGTGGTGCTGAAGGCGCGTTGGGCACCGATGACGTCATTGTTGAGGCGGCTGACCAGGGCGCCGGTGCGGGTGCGGGTGAAGAAGGCGACGGGCATCTGCTGGACGTGGTCGAAGACGGCGCGCCGCAGGTCCAGGATCAGGTTCTCGCCGAGCCTGGAGGACAGGCCGCGTTCGATCAGGCCGAGTCCGGCCTCGACCACGGCGATCACGGCGATCAGCAGGGCGATCCGCACCACCGTCCCCGGTGGGCCGCCGCTCACGATGGCGTCCACCACCCGTCCGGCGAGCAGGGGGGTGGCGACGGCGAGGAGCGAGGTGACGATGCTGAGCAGGAGGAAGCGGACGATCGGCTTGCGGTGGGGGCGGGCGAAGGCGGCGATGCGGCGCAGGGTCGCGCGACGGAAGGGGCGGCGGTCCTGTTGGGCGTGGATGAGGCCGTTGAGCTGCGTCCATGCGGTGGTCTCCATGTTCATGCCGCTGACGGTAGAACCTCAATCAACCTTGAGGTCAAGTGTGCCGCGCGGTGGGTTCGCAGGAGCCGTCACGGGCAGGGGCGGGGAGCCGCCGCCTCGGCTTCTTCCCGACCACGGGAGGTTCTCAGGAGGAGGGAGGTGTGCGAGAGTCCTCGGCATCCCCGGTCAGCCGGGGAGGTGGAGGGCCGGGCATCCGGGCGGGAGTCGGTGCCGGTCCGGGCGGCCGGGGACGGGAAGGGTGCGATGAAGGTGACGGGGAAGCCGCAGCCGGTGGGCGTTGCCGGGCCGGAGCCGCGGGGGCTCGCCGTGGGACTGATCGGGGCGGGCACCATGGCCCGCGCCCATCTACCGGCCTGGCTCGCCCTCGGCGCCCGGGTCGCCGTGTGGTCCGCCGGCGGCGGTGCCGCCCGGCTGGCCGAGGAGTTCCGGGCCGAGGGGGTCACGGCGGCGCCGGACCTGGACGATCTGATCGGCCGCAGCACGGTCGTCGACATCTGCACCCCGACCCCGAGTCACCCGGCCCTCGCGCTGGCCGCGATCGCCGAGGGCCGGTCCGTGGTGTGCGAGAAGCCGTTGGCACTCACCCCGCAGGACGCGACGGAGATCGTGGAGGCCGCGGAGGCGGCCCACGTGCGGCTCTTCCCGGCGCACGTCGTGCGCTACTTCCCCGCGTACGAGGCCGCCGCCGCATCGGTCGGCCGGGGCGAACTCGGAGAGCCCACGGAGCTGCGGTTCTCCCGGGGCGGGGCCTATCCGGTGTGGTCACCGTGGTTCGCCGACCCGGCGCTGTCGGGCGGCATCCTGATGGACCTGATGATCCACGACATGGACTACGCCCGGCTGTTGGCGGGCGAGGTGGTGAGCGTCCGGGCCGAGGCGCAGACCGCTTCGAGCACCGCGCCGGGCGGCGCGCGGGCCGAGGGCAGCGCCGTGCTCACCCATGCGTCGGGCGCGGTCAGCCGGTTGTCCGCCACCTGGGGCCGGGCCGACGTGCCGTTCCGCACGACCTTCCGGGTCACGGGGACCCGCGGGGTCGTGGCGCACGACTCCACGGCTCCCACGGGCCTGCGGGATCCCTCGGGTTCCGGGGACGCGCCGGACGCGGCGCCGCCCGCTGAACCGGCGACGGAGAGTCCCTACCTCACTCAACTACGCGAGTTCGCCGCCGCGTTCGAGGGTGGACCGTCACCCAGGGTGAGCGCCTGGGACGCAGTGGCCGCGGTCCGGATCGCGGCAGCCGCCGTGCTGTCCGCCCGTACGGGAGAGGCCGTGGACCTCACCGGTGACGCGGAGTTCTGAGAACCGCTTCGCGACCCGTCCGGCGGCACGATCAGCACCCCCGCGAACCCCCATGCAGTCACCCCAGGGAGAGGAGCCCCACATGGCCGGCACGACGGACGGATCAGCCATGCCGCAACACCCCGCACACGAGACCCGGTTAACGGGCGGGCGGCACACCGGCGCGACCACCGGCCTCACCGACGGCGCCTGCGCGAGGGCCGGTGGCGACGGAGTCGAGCACGGCGTCGAGGACGGCTGGGGGCGGGTCGCCGACGTGTTCCACGCGAACTTCGAGGCGGGCTCCGGCGAGGTCGGCGCGGCCTGTAGCGTCTACGTGGGCGGACGTCCCGTCGTCAACCTGTGGGACGGCCTCGCCCATCGCGAGACGAACCGCCCGTGGCGCGCGGACACCATCGTCCAGGTCGCGTCCACCACGAAGGGCGCCACCGCGATCTGTGCGCACCTGCTGGTGCAGCGCGGCGCGTTGGACCTGGACGCCCCGGTGGTCCAGTACTGGCCGGAGTTCGGCGCCGCCGGCAAGGAGCACATCCCGGTGCGCTGGTTGCTGTCCCACCAGGCCGGGCTGCCGATCGTCGACGGACCGCTGACGTTCGCGCAGGCGTGCGCCTGGGACCCGGTGATCCGTGCGCTCGAAGCGCAGGAACCGCTGTGGCGGCCGGGCACGGAGCACGTCTACCACAGCATCACCCACGGGTTCCTGATCGGGGAGCTCGTGCGACGGATCTCCGGCAGGTCGCTCGGGACGTTCTTCGCCGAGGAGGTGGCCGCTCCGCTGGGCCTGAGCGCCTGGATCGGGCTACCGGAGGAGCAGGAGGAACGGGTGGCCTCGATCGAGTACGCCGCTCCGTTCAGCCTGGAGGAGCTGATCGCCGGGATCATCGCGACGACCGGGCTGGACGCGGACACGGTCAACGCCTGGATCAACGCGGTGTGGGGTCCGGACTCCGTCCAAGCACGCGCCGGTGGGCTAGGCGGCGCGCTGGACAACACGTCCGCCTATCACACGACGCGGGCCTGGCGCGCGGCGGAGTTCCCGGCCGCGAACATGCTCGCCGACGCGCGGTCGGTGGCCCGGATGTACGCCGCCACGGTGAGCGAAGTCGACGGCGTACGGCTCCTCGACCCCTCAACGGTCCAGCGGGCAACGGCCGTTCAGACCACAGGGACGAGGATGCACGGGCTGCCGCCGGGGCTGAACATCCCGGCGATCAGCTCCTTCAACATGTCGCTCGGGTTCTGGCGGGCCTGTCCACCGCTGCCGATGGCCGGGCCGGCGTCGTTCGGCCACCCGGGCTCCGGCGGATCGATCGGCTTCGCGGACCCCGATGCCGGTGTCGGCTTCGGCTACGTCACCAACCTCTGGAACTTCCGGCCGGACGACCCGCGGGCGGCCGACCTGGCCGCGGCCGTCCGCCGCTGCCTCGAACGCTCCCCCGCCTAGGAGGGTTCGACGGGGACCACGACGTACTGTCCTTCGGGACGGCCGACGAACCGGATGCGTCGGCCGGTGTCCGGATGACCGTCGATCCTCAGGACCAGGACGTCCGGCACGTGTGGCCTGAACCGCGTCACGCACGGGCCGCCGTCTTCGCGGGCCCCGCCGCATCGCCGGCGGCCCTCACACGAACGGCCGGGGCGGACCGGGGTGGTCGCGCACGGCCCGGCGCAGGATCAGGACGGCCACGGCGACCGTGAGCGGCCAGCACACCACGAACGCCCAGATCGCGACCGGGCTGGCGGTGACACCGCCGAGTACCAGCAGGGCGAGCGAGAGGACGGCGCACAGCGCCAGTGCGCGACCGCGGACCAGCTGGGCCGCCAGCCGCTGCCGTACCGCGAGCAGCCCCACCCGGTGACGCAGCGCACGGTCGCCGTTCAGGCGGTCCTCGATGTCCTGAAGGGTCCGTCGCTCGCGTTCGGTCAGTCGGTCGCCGGCCATAGTGCGCGCTCCAGCGCTCTGGTGGGGTGCACCGCGCGGGTCTGCGGCCCGTGTGCGCCGGGGTGCGGACGGTCACCGCCCGGTGCTGCCTGTACTGACGAGTCTACGGACGGATGCGCCGTACCGCTCCCGGTGCCCCCGAGCGCGCGGGAGGGGCCCGCCCACGGGTGGGCGCACCCCTCCCGGTCGTGCGCGGTGCGCTAGGCCCGCTGTCGGGGGCTCGGGTGGATGGTCAGCTTCTCGTGCTCGTCCTTGGGTCGTTCTCCTCGTTCGTTGGCGAGGTGGACGGTGACGGTCTCGTCCTGCGGGGTGACGGCGTAGGGGCCGCTGACCGGTTGGTCGGGCAGCACGTAACCCTCGGGGACGTCGGTCTCCCGGAGGTAGTACGCGCCGACGGCCAGGTCGTCGAAGAGGCACACGCCCGCCTCGTCGGTCGAGCAGCCGGGGCCGCGCCGGGTGTCCGCCGCGACGGAGCCGGACGCGGTGGTCTGCAAGCCGGTGACCCCGTTGGTCTCCTCCCAGAGCTCGAACACGGCGCCGGTGAGGGCCCTGCCGTTCTTCTGGTCGGTCTTGAAGACCTTGATGCTGCCCCGGGCCGGGGTGATCGGGACCGTCACGGTCACGGGGTCGCTGGGGACGGTGTTCCCGGCGGGGTCCTCGCCCGCGGCCTGGGCGCGGTTGGTCACCTCACCGGCCTCGCCGTCCGCCTCGGTGACGACGTGGCTGCCGCGGCAGACCGTGCTCGCGCCGGCGGCCAGGGAGGTGTCCTCGCAGGTGATCGAGGTGACGTGGTCGTCGACCACCCGTACCCCGGTCAGGGGTTGGCTGCCGCTGTTGGTCACCGTGTACGCGTACTCGACGGTGTCCCCGACCTGGTAGGGGCCGGGGCTCGTCACCTCCTTGCTGACGGAGATCGCGGGGCCCCCGGTGATCGGCAGGGTCGCTCGGGCCGGCGGCGAGGTGACGGTCCGGTTGGGTGCGGTGCCCGTCGCGGTGGCGGTGTTGGTGACCGAGCCGGACTCGGCGTCGGCCTCCGTCACGGTGTAGGAACCCCGGCAGGTGGTGCTGTCCCCCACCTCGCCCTCCGGCTCCAAAGTGGTCGCTTCGCACGTGATGCCGGTGACGCGGTCGTCGGTGACCGTCACCCCGGTGAGCTGCTGGCCTCCGGTGTTGCGCACCGTGTAGACGTAGTCCACCTCGGTGCCGGCGGTGTACGGCCCCTCGGTGTCGACGCTCTTCTCGATGCTGATCCCGGGCGGCCGGACGAGGGGCACCGTCTCGCTGGACGGCGGGGAGGTGACCGGGGTCCCCCCTGAGGTGCCGCCGGCGGTCGCGGTGTTGGTGACGGAGCCCGCCGCCACGTCCTGGGCCGTGACCACGTAGGTCGCCGTGCAGGTGACCGTGTCTCCCGCGGCCAGGGTGGTGACCGGACAGGTCACCGGCCCGATCTTCGGGTCGGTCACGGCCAGTTCGGTGATCGACGCGTTGCCGGAGTTGGTGACGACGAAGTCGTAGGGGACCTCTGTGCCCTCCTCGATGACGCCGGGCAGCGGCTGGTGGACCTGCTTCACCAGGTTGAGCGCCGGCAGCGGCTGGTCCGAGTGGACCGAGACGTTGCGGATCAGATGGACGTCGGTGAACAGACCGGTGGAGGCCGCGAAACCGAACTTGTACGTGTCGGGCACCGCCGTCGGTGCCGGAGTCGCGATCACCTGCTGGAAGCCCGCGCCGTCGTTGAAGTCCACCGCCACCGTGAGCACCGGGTTCGGCGCGGGGGTGAGGTGGACGTTGACCCGACGCCTGGACGGCTCCAGCGCGGCCTGTGCCTGGGCGGGCGTGGCGTCCGGCGGCAGGGAGGTCAACGGCCCCTGGAACTCTCCGGGCAGGGTGGAGGGCCATGGACCCGTGGTGGAGAAGTTGCTGGTGGTCGCCGTGAGGAAGCAGTAGCCCTCGATGCCGTCGCCCGGGCCCCGCACGGTCACCATGTCGGCTCCCGGTGCCGGGATCCTGAACTCCGTACCGGCCGGGGAACGCTGCGCACAGCCGTTGCCGCGCTGCTCCCAGTCGCCGAAGTAGTTGCCCAGGACGTCCAGCCCGACCCCGAGGTAGCCCCGGTCGACACCGGGCAGGAAGGGGTTGACGGGGTTGTCGTCCGGCAGTTTCTGCGCATATCCCAGGCTGCCGCCGAACGCTCCCGGGTGGGTGAGCGAGGTGGCGCCGTCGACGAGGAAGAACGAGATCCCGTCGGCGGGGGTCGCCGGGGTCGTGCTGCCGTACTGCCACTGGTCGAAGGTGACGTCGAGCCCCTGGCCGGCGGGGATGGCCTGGTCGTACAGGACGGCCCCCGCCTGGTCGTTGGACGCGTCGGTGAGCTGGAGGTATCCGTTGGGGGCGCCGCCCGTCGGCGGCACCGGGCCGGTCTGCGTCGTGGGGCAGCCGCCGAGGGGGTGGTTCCCCGGTCCCGGTGGCGCAGTCGCGGGGGCACCGGTGAGGCAGGCCGATCCCACCGCGGTGAAACCGGGGTCGGCGGTGGCGCCGGTGAAGGTCTCCTCGACCAAGGGGGTGGAGACGGCTCGGGGCGCTCGCGGAGCCGACGGGGGTGACGCCTGGGCGCTGCTCCCGACGGTGCCCCCCAGGAGGCCGATCACGAGTGCGGCGGCCAGGCTCGGGGTTCTTCGGCGACGGGGGCGGGCGGTCCCGCTGTCTCTGCTCATGACCACGAGGGGTACCCGCCGTGCGGGACGTCCCGGCGGGACACCCTGCGCCGGCGACGAACATCAGTCGGGTGCCCCACCGTCCTTCGCCCGGACAGCCCCCTGACGGAGCCCGACGGTCGGACCGTGCCGGGCCCGCTGGTGGGGGCGCCGGCCCCGCGCCCCACCCTGATCAGCGATTTCTTTGACATCACCGGGAGTTGGGGCACGATGAACCCCTTCGGGTACGGGACGAGCAGGGGGACACATGGGGACGCGCAGGGGATTCCTCTCGGTGGGGGCAGGGGCCGCGGCAGCGGTGGGCACGGGGTGGACGGCCGGGTCGGCGAGCGCGGCCGGCTCCGCCGGTTCCCCCTCCGGTCGGCAGAACGAAGCACCGCACGCACCGCACGCACCGCACGCACCGAGTTACGACGTTCCGTTGGGCATCGCGATGGAGGGTTACCCGAGCGCGTTTCCGGTGCGCTTCCTGCGGCTGGTCAACCAGGGCGAGACGGTCGACATGGCCTACCTCGACCTCGCTCCCGCGGGCGCCGCGTCCGGGCGCACGGTGCTGCTGCTCCACGGGAAGAACTTCGACGGCGGTTCCTGGACGCCCACCGCCCGGGCCCTGGCGGCGGCGGGCCACCGGGTCGTCGTACCGGACCAGATCGGGTTCGGTCGCTCCTCGAAGCCCGCCCTGGACTACCGCTTCGCGCTGTTGGCGCAGAACACGGTGGCGCTCCTGGACCACCTCGGCATCGCGGAGGTCGACGTCATCGGCCACTCGATGGGCGGCATGCTGGGCGTGCGCTTCGCACTGGACCACCCGACCAGGGTCCGCAAGCTGGTCCTGGCCAACCCGGTGGGGTTGGAGGACTACCGCGAGCTCGTGCCCGCGCACAGCACCGAGCGCCTGTTCGCCGACGAGTTGGCGAACACCTCGCTCACCGGGATCCGCGCCTTCTACGCGTCCTACGTGGTGACCTGGCGGCGGGCCTACGAGCGCAACGTGGAGTTGCGCTACCGGATCACGCTCAGCGCGGAGTACCCGCGCTGGGCACAGGCCTCCGCCCGTACGTACCAGATGGCCTACCACCAGCCCGTGGTGCAGAAACTGCCGCGGCTGCGGCTCCCGGTGCAGTTCATCATCGGACAGGAGGACCGGGCCGCGGTCGGCAAGTCGTACGCGACGCCGGAGAACCGTGCGAAGCTGGGGAACTTCCCGGTGCTGGGCAGGCGGGCCGCCGCGGCCGTGCCCGGTGCCCGGTTGGTGGAGCTGCCCGGTGTCGGACACCTCCCGCACCTGGAGGCCGGCCGGCGGTTCACCCGTGAGGTGCTGGCCTTCCTCGCCGCCGACGGGAACTGACGCGTCCCCGTCGGCGCCGTGTCCTGCGGTTCAGCGCGGGCAAAGGGACGTCACCCGCCAGGAGCCCCCGGCGTTCTCGTCGTCCGTCCCGAGGACGGCTCGCGCGGCGGAGGCACAGGCCAGTGCCTCGATCTTGTGGCCGGGGAACACCGCGAGCCGCAGGGGACGCGCACGGGGGACGGGGCGGGGGCCGTCGGGCCCACCAGTGAGGACCCGGCCGACGACGTGGACGGCGGAGTCGAAGGGTCCGTCGTCGCCGGGGTCGGACGCCGAGGTCACGGTCACCCACCCCGACGGGGACACCGCCAGGTCGCTGATGTGCCGCACGTGCGTCGTGGGGAACGAGACCCGGATCTCGGCGGAGCGGCGGGTGCCGAAGGTGAGGGTGCGCCAGTCGAGCGCGGCGGTGTACAGCAACGCCGGGTCGTCGTCCTGGCCGCGGTGCGCCCACACCGCGGTCAGCCGGCCGGGTGTCCCGGTGAGGTGGAACGCTTCGTGGTTGTGGCCGGAGCCGGCTTCGACGCCGGGAACGGTGAACTCCCGCAGCACCCGGACCGCGTCATCCGCCAGGCGTAGGTGGTAGCCGCGGCCGGAGCTCTCCAGGGCGACCAACTCCCCCGGCACACCGGGGACGGCACTCAGCGCCTCCAGGTCGACGGGTTCCCGCTCGCCGTCCCAGCGCAACACGTCGACCTGCGGGGCCCCACCGGGGGTGGGTCGGATGCGCGAGACCCTGGGTTGCCCGGTGCGCTTGTTGTCGTGCACCACCACCGTCTCGGTGATGACGGCCCCGTCTTGACCGGTCACGGCGATGCCGCTGATGCCCGCGGTGATGCCGGTCCCGGTCTGTGCCCAGCCGTCCTCGGCGGGTGCGGCGGTGGCGAGGGTGACCACGAAGAGTCCGCTGAGCAGGGCGGCGGCGAGAGGGCGGCGTGCGCGAGGTCGGTTCACCCGGCGCACGCTAGGACGGTCGCCCGGTCCGCCCGGAACGCGCCACCGACGGCTGCTCCGTTCGGCCCCGTGCGTTCACTCCGGGCGAGGCGCCGCCCCGGAGCCCGACGGTCCTCCCGACACCAGGAAGACGCGCAGCACCGTGAGTTGCACGGCGGTCCGCCGGAACAGGGAAGCAGGAACGGCGTGGAGTGGCAGACGGGGGCCGCGGGTTTCGCGGTGGGACTGGTGATAGCGGTCGTCACCACACCGGTGGGGGTGTCCGGTGCGGTGTTCCTGCTGCCCGTGCAGTTGAGCCTGCTCGGGGTGCCCAGCCCCGCGGTCACCCCGACGAACCTCCTCTACAACGTGGTCGCCGGCCCCGGTGCGCTGGTGCGCTACCACCAGGACGGGCTGCTGTACGGCCCGCTCACCCGATGGCTGGTCGCGGGGACCCTGCCCGGGGTGGTTTGTGGCGCCGTCATCCGGGTCTTCGCCGTGCCCGGCCCCGCCGTGTTCCGACTCCTCGTGGCCGCGCTGCTGCTGCCCCTCGGCCTGTGGCTGACCGTCCGGACGCTGCGTCCGGCACCCGCGCGCACCGCGGTGGAACCGTCTCCGCGGACCATCCGCGTGTTGGCGCTGGTGGTGGGCACGCTCGGCGGGATCTACGGCATCGGGGGCGGCTCCCTCATCGGCCCGTTCCTCGTCGGCCGCGGGATGCCCGTCGCGAGGGTCGCACCGGCCGCGCTCGCCGCCACGTTCCTCACCTCCGTGGTGGGCGCCGGCACCTTCGGGTTGTTGGCCCTCGGGGGGAGCGACGACATCGCGCCGCTGTGGTTCCTCGGACTGGCCTGCGGACTGGGCGGGCTCGCCGGCGGCTACCTCGGCGCCCGGCTCCGCCCCCGACTGCCCGAACGGGCGCTGCGCGCCCTGCTCGGCGTCCTGGTCGCCGCGGTGGGCGCCCTGTACGCGGTCCAGTCCCTGCACTGACGGGAACCCCGGGGGCGGTCCGCCCGCCGGGGGCACGGGTCACAGGGCGACTTCGGGCCCGGTGCGGCGGGTGCCCCAGCCGGTGCGGCCGCAGGTGGCGACGGCGTACCAGCGGGTCGGCCGCAGGACCACCCAGGACCACAGGAGCGCGACGGGGGTGAGGGTCCAGGTGGCGAGTTGGGAGCGGAGCGTCTGGTCGCTGCGCCGGACCGTGAGGTAGCGCAGGGTCTGGCTGGCGGCGATGAGCAGGGGAACGGCCCACAGGTACGGGGAGGGCAACCGGCCGGCGTGCAGGTGGGCGAGCGCGAGCCAGCCGAGGGCGAGGGTGTACGCGGCCTGTTGGAGCCAGCGGGCGAGTTGCGCGGCGTACGCGGGGTGGCGCACGGGGAGGTGACGGGCACGCCACAGGGAACGGATGGTGGAGCCGCGCATCCAGCGCAGGTACTGCCGCAGGTGGTGGCCGACGCGTTCGGGCATGGCGGTGAAGACGACGGCGGAGGTCTGCTGCACCACGCGGCCCCGGGTGAGGGCGTACAGGGTGAGCAGGGAGTCGTCGGAGAAGGTGACGGGCCGGCCGAGGAACGTCTCGTGGAGGTAGGAGTCGGTGTGGTCCCACAGGACGTGGGCCCGGTACGCGGCCAGTGATCCGGAGGTCACCATGACGCCGCCGAGCGCCGACAGGGCGGAACGGTCCACGAGTTGGAGGGTGACGTACCAGAGGTCGGTGAAGCGGGCGAGCAGCCCGCCGCGGTTGTTGGCGGCCAGGACGAGCCCGGCGACGGCCTGCACGCGCGCGTCGGCGAACGGGAGGAGCAACTCGTCCAGGGCGTCCGGGGCGAGCCTGGCGTCCGAATCGACGGTGACGATGACGTCGGCGTCCCGGCAGTGCGCGGCTGCGGTGCACTGGGCCCGCCGCTTGCCGTGGTTGTCGGTGCGGGTCCAGGTGGTGGTGATGCCGTGCTCGGCGGCGGCGGCCAGCCACCAGGCCCGTACGGCGGTGTAGTCCACGGTCGAACCGTCGTCGACGACGTGGACGGAGTCCGGTCGACGGGTCTGGCCGAGGAAGGTCTCCAGGCCGACGCTCAGATAGCCGGGGTCCTCCTGGTAGACGGGCACGAGGACGGCGACGTCGAGCCGTCGGAGGGCGTCGCGGGCGGTGCCTTCGGCGCGGTGCGGTCGGGCTCCGAGGAAGAGGGCCGTCTGCCCGACGAACAACAGGGCGACCGGGAGCCAGAGCCAGGCGAGGGGGTCGACGCCGGTGCCGGTCAGCCGGCCGGTGGCCCGCAGGGCGTAGGCGGTGACGGCCACGGCGCAGACCAGGACTGCTCCGGAGGCGGCGAGGACCGAGAGCGGGGCGCGCTGGGCGGCTCGGATCACGAATCGGACACCTGGCGTCCCCGGCGGAAGGTGAAGCGCAGGAGGAACGCCCCGGTGCACACCAGGAGCACCGCCAGGGCCAGCAGGTGCCAGCCTCCCAGCGCCAGTCCACCGATCGTGACGATCGCTGCGCCCGTCTGCGCCAGTTGGTTCCCGTACATACCGCCACACCCTTCCAATGTTCATACGACAAGACGATCGTCATTAGAACCAGGGCCGAAGTGCCTCCGGTGCGACACGACCGGTGTGCCGTCGAGGGTCACCCGAGTGGCGGCCCGACCGCTGCTCCTCCGCCGGTGGGGGGGCAGGGGCGACCTCTCCGCGGGAGGCCCAAGGCGCTGTCGGTGCCGGGGAATAGGGTGACGGTCGGGTACCGGACCTGTACACGGGGAGTGTTGAGCAGTGCGGATAGAACGACACCAGGTGGGCGAGAGCAGGATCTCGGCGACGCTGGACGACGCGACCGACCGCATCACCGGCCTGGTGATTTCCAGTTCGAAGGCCGACCGCATGACGACCGGGGTGTGGTCGTTCATCGCCGAGGAGTTCCTCGACTACCTGGGCGCCCTGTCCGCGGTGGAACCTGAACTGAGTTCCCCGGAGGCGCGGGCCGTGCTGGAGGCCGCCGCCGAATCCGCCGCGGGTGCCGTCCAGTTCGCCGCCTACTGGCCGCACGTCTCCTTCAGCGTCTTCCTGGACTACGTGAACTTCGGGATGAGCTACGACCCGGACGAGGGCCCGTCGGAGAGCGTGAGCGTCGGACAGTGGCTGGACGGCTTCTGCCTGGCGGTCCTCGTCGACAAGGCCGAGCGCCACAGCGAGGCCTTCCACTTCGCGCGGGAGGTTCCGCAGCAGGGCCGGGAGGGGGAACCCTCGGTCGAGTTGATGCACGGTCTGATGGTGTACGTCCTGGGTGACCTAGGCGACGAGGACGCCCCCTACCCCCCGGGTGCGGAGCACAAGCTCGCCGCCCTGGACGACGCCCTGGCCCGGGTCCGCGCCCTGGCTCCGGCGGGGGCGGCGGAGCATCCGCACACCACTGCGCTCGTCGCCCTGCGTGCCCTGACCGCCGGTGACCGGGCGGGCTTCGACGCGTGTCTGACGTCGCTGCTGGTGGCGCGGAGCGCCCGGTCCGGGTTCCACGCCGGTCCCCACACCCTGCTGCCCCTGGAGCCGTTGACGCTGGCGGCGCTCGCCTACCGGCGTGAGGGGTGGTGGCCACCGCTGTCCACGGACTACCTGCCCCGCACCCTGGTGACCGGGTTCGAGGGCACCGGGCCCCGGGTCGGCGCCTACGGTGCGGACCGCCGCCCGGACGCCGTCGCGGAACTCGCCGTGCGCTCCCTGGTGGTGGACCGGCCCGACCCCGCGGGTGAAGCCGCGTCCCACGCGCAGTACCTGCTGGACGACGTGCGGCAGCGCACCGCACAGGGATGGGCGGGGGCCGGGGACTGGCAGAGCGCGGTGGCCATCGCCCTGATCAGCGGACGGCGCGAGGAACTGGCCCCCCTGGTGGTCGGCGGCGCCGAAGCCCTGGGCCAGGACACCTCCGCCTTCGCCGCGTACCGCAGGGCCCTGTTGGACTACCTGCACGCCGCGGACCCCCGCCCCGCGGCGGACGAGGCGTTGGAGACACAGGAACGGTCCCGGGACTGGGGGTTCCGGATGCCTCCGGCGGTGCTGTTGTCGCAGCTGGTCGACGGTGACGAGGAGAGCTTCAACCTGGCCCTGGCCGACGCCCTGGAGCAGCACCGGGACCACTACCGGGTCGCGGACCGTGCCCAGCACGTCGATTCCGCGCTCGACCTCGACGTGCTGGGCCTGGCCTGCCACGCCCGCAGGCGCGGCTGGGCCATCCGGGTGAGCTCCCCCTATCTGCCGTCCCACCTGCTCGACGGGGCGCAGCCGCTGGCCGGCTGAACGACCGACGGCACCGCCCGTTCGGCATCCGGCGGGTCGCACCGGCCGGATCAGCGGGACCGCGGGGTGAGGTCGTCCCAGATGGCCTGTTCCTGCTCGGTGGCGGGGAGCCAGGGACACAGCCGTTCCGGGTGGCCCGGGGCGGGAGCGTGCCCCGGGGCGAGTGGTGTATCCGGGATGTGGACCCAGAGGTGACCGTAGGCGATCAACGCCGCCCAGAAGCGTGCGAGACAGCGCCGGACCAGGAGTGACATCCCGTCACGGTCGTACACGACGCCAAAGTGCCGCCAAAGCCGTCAGGCCACTGACCTGCTCGCCCCCTCCCCCGTCCCCGTCAACAACCATGAGATCAAGCCAATACGTCTACGTACGTACTTTCCCCGATGCGCGGACTCGACGCCGGAGATGACAGTGATGCACCACGTGAGACTCACACATGTGTTCCCTGACTGGACGAGGATGCGATGCGCTACGAACTCCTTGGGCCCCTCCGCATTCGCCACGCGGAGCAGAGCTTCTCGCTGTCCGCCCCGAAGGTGGAGACGACGCTGGCCACGCTGCTGATCGGCAACGGCCGGGTCATCACCAAGGAACACCTCGTGACGGAGCTCTGGGGCGGCCGACCACCGCGCCGGGCCTCGGCCGCGGTGCACGTGTACGTCTCGCAGTCCCGCAAGTTCCTGGCCGCGGCGGGCGGTGATCCGGGGCGCGCGATCGTCACCCGGCCCCTCGGGTACGAGCTGTGCCTCAACGGTTCGAGCTGGGACGTGGACGACTTCAAGGCCGCGATGCGGGCGGGTCGCGACCTGCGGTCGGCTGGTCGGCACGAGGAGGCGTTGGCGAGGTTCGAGGACGCCCTGTCACTGATGCGCGGTCCCGTTCTGGAAGGGGTCACCGAGGGGCCCGTACTGACCTCGTTCGCGACCTGGGCGGAGGAGGAACGCTTGCAGTGCCTGGAGTTGTCGGTGGAGTCGCGCACGGCCCTCGGACGGCACCGCGAGGTGGTCGGCCTGCTCAGCACGCTCACGGCCCAGTACCCGTTGCGGGAGTCGTTCTACCGACAGTTGATGCTGGTGCTGTACCGCTCCGAGAGACAGGCCGAAGCGCTCCAGGTGTACCGCTCGGCGCAGCGGGTGCTGCGGGCCGAGCTCGGCCTCGAACCGCACCGGTCGCTGCGGCTGTTGCACCAGGCCATCCTCACCTCCGACCGGTTGCTCGACCTGCCCACGGCGGGTTGAGGGGACCCGCGGGCCGTCCCGTCGCCGCCGTCAGGCGGCCCGGGCCAGCAGCCGCACCAGGGCGGCCCGGCTGTGCACGCCGAGCTTGCTGTAGATGCGGGTGAGGTGCACGTCGACGGTGCGTGGACTGACCAGGAGGCGTTCGGCGATGTCACGGGTCTTCAGGCCCTGGCCCGCGAGGTCGGCCACCTGCCGTTCCCGGAGGGTCAGTTCGGCGAGGCCGTCCGCGGCGGCGGCGGTCTCGCCGTTGCCGCAGGCCAGGGTGGCGATGCGGGCCAGGTCACGGGCGCGCATGCCGGCGGTGGTCTCGCCCAGTAGGGCATGTGCCTCGTGGTAGCAGTGGGCCGCGTCCGCCGGCAGGGAGCGGGCGAGGAGGACGTGGCCACGGGCGAGGAGTGCGTATCCGCGTTGCTCGGTCACCTGGGCCTCGGCGGCTGCCGTTTCGGCGCGTTCCGCCCAGCAGGTCGCGTCGACGCCGGTGACCACGGACGCGGCGGCCAGGAGTTCGTACACCCGGGCGGCGAGGATGCGGGCCGGTTGGGGCACGCGCCGGGCGTCCCGGGCGGGCAGCAGCAGGGCGAGCGCGGTGTGGCCGTCGCCCGCGGCGAGGGCCGCCTCGGCGTGCAGCAGGGCGATGACCGAGGTGCGGGGAACCTCTCCGGTCACCGCCCCGTGGCTGTCCGGGCGGGTCGGGTGCGGCCCGGCGTCCCCGAGCCACGCCCAGGCCGCGGCGGTGACGGCGTCGGCGAGGGCCACGTGGTGGTCGCTGCCCGTCGCCCGGGCGAGCGACCGTGCTTCCTGGGCGGACTCCAGCGCCTCGGACATCCGCCCGTCCTGGTAGCCGACGTAGGCCAGGACGTTCAGGAGCATGGGCAGCAGATGGGCGTCGCCGCGCAGCCGGGCCGTGGCGAGGGCGCGCTCGGCGTGCGCCTGCGCGGGACCGTACCAGCCCATCGCCGATTCGGCGCAGGCCAGCACCGCGAGGTAGCCGGCGAAGACGTCGGCGCCGCCCAGTTCCGCCGGGGTGCCGGGGCCGTGGGGCTCCAGACCGTCGAGGATCTGGGCGCAGGTGTCCAGGTCGGTCTCGGCGGCGCTCAGGTCCCCGGCGAAGACGGTGCTCAGTCCGCGCAGGGCGAGCGCGCCGGCGGCGGTGATCGGTGGGGCGGCTTCGGTGTGCCGGGCGAGGACCTCCACATCGGCGCGGGAGGGCAGTTGCCCGGCGAGCACCAGGACCAGTTGGGACTGCACCTGGAGGGCCGCCTCCGGTCTGCCCGTGCCGCGCAGGGCCGCGAGGAGCGGGGCGAGCAGCGCCCCGGCCTCGTCGGGGAGGCCCAGGGTCGCTTGGACCAGGGCGATCGTGGCGACGGCGGGGATGCGGTCGGCGGGCGGCAGGTCGGCGAGCGTCGCGAGGATCTCGCGGGTCAGGGTCCGCAGATGGGTGACGTCGCCCTCGGCAGCCAGGGCCTGGACCACGGGGAGCCACAGCTCGCAGCCCGGTGAGCAGGTGGCGTCGGGGCCGGTGGGCGGATCCGCCGCGAGCGCCGGTTCGCGGGCGGCGCGGTGCAGGCGCAGGGCGGCGGCGGTCCACTGGGCTGCGAGGGCGGTGCGTCCCGCGGGCAGTGCCTCCTTCACGGCGGCGCCGAGCACCGCCCGGTCCCGGGGGGCTGCGAGGGAACCGGAGAGGACCACGTGCGGGGCCAGGTCGAACGGGAGGGCTCCCAGGGCCGTGAGGTGGGTCAGGGCCCTGCGGTGGGCGGCGAGCCGCCAGCAGGAGTCGGCCTCGCCGTAGAGGAAGTCGCGCAGCAGGGGGTCGCGGAACGCCAGGGCGCTGCTGCGGGGTGCGGCGCGGACGAGGTCGCGGGTGCGCAGCGAGCCCAGTGCCCGGCACGCCTGGTCCTGGGCCATCTGGGCGACGATCGCGACGGATTCGACGTCGAAGGACTCGCCGAGCACGGCCGCCGCGTGTGCGGCGAGCCGTTCGTCCGGGTCGAGGGGTGCGCACTCGGTGAGCAGTCGGGTCTCCAGGCCGCGGCGCACGGCCAGGTGTCCGGGGTCGTCGGGCGGGCCCTCCTCGGCGGCCAGTGCGGTGAGGTGCAGGGGGTTGCCGCCGCTGCGTTCGTGGAGTCGGTCGAGGTCGGGGGCGTCGATGCGGACGGCGAGCAGTTCCGCGCTCTGGGCGAGGGTCAGTGGTGCCAGGTTCACCTCTTCGACGGTGCCCAGTTCGACGCCGTGGCGGACCGCCAGGCGCAGACCGACCGGGGCCTGGCGCGGCCGGTGGGCGATGACGATCCCGAGGCCGCCGCCGATGGGCCGGCGCATCAGCGCTTCCACGAGTCGCACCGAGCAGGGGTCGGCCCAGTGGAAGTCGTCGAGGACGAGCAGCAGACCGTGGGGCACGGCGGCGACGCAGTCCGCGATCATGCGGCGCAGCTCGCCGAAGTAGTGGCAGCCGCGGGTGAGTCCGCCGCCGGACGGGACGAGTGCGGTGGGGTCCCGGGGCGGGCGGGCGAGGCTGTGCACCAGGGCGGCGGTGCCGAGGGTCAACGCGGGGCCGCCGGCTCCGGTGGTTTCGAGTCCGCCGAACGCCTGGGCGAAGGGGCGCAGCGGCACCGGTTCCCGTTCGGTTGCGGTGCACAGTCCGCGTAACACCACGACGCCCTGGGCCCGGGCTTCGGCGGCGAGTGCGGCGAGCAGCGCGGTCTTGCCGGACCCCGGGTCCCCGGTGAGTTCCACGGTCGCGTCCCGGCGGGCGGTCGCCGATCGGACGAGGTCGCGGAGCGCCTCCAGTTCCGTGCGGCGGACGGCGGTGCGCGTCTTCGTCCCTGCGAGAGCGGTGACCATGTCGGCCGGTCTCCTTCCGCGGTCTGCTGCAACGGCGGTCGGGACGCCTCTCGGGTCCCGGGCACCGCTGAGGGCTCCGCCAGCATAGGAGAGCACCGAGAGAGCGGTTTATCACGCAACATAACGTTCACGGAACCGCTCGTACGCTTCGGCGGGATCCGCCGGTGGAAGCGCGGATCCCGGTCCTGGTGGAGGGTCGTCCGTCGTCGGCCGTCGTGTCGTTCCGTGAGGCGTCCCGGCCGCCGGGCGGAAGTCAGTCCTGGGCGGCGGGCTCCGGTTTGCGGGCGCCGGGGCCGTACCAGAACAACACCGCGACGGCGATGGCGAGGGCGGTGAGCGCCGAGGCCCAGACGAACACGTCGGAGATCGTGTCGGCGACGGCTCCGCCGTCGGCGGTGAAGGGGATCAGGAGGACGGCGAGGCCCACGGAACCGCCGATGGTCAGGGCGGTCTGGAGCACTCCCGCGGTGACTCCGGCGTACTCGGGCGGGGCCGTCGACAGGATGATGATGTTGAAGGGGACGATGGCCACGCCCACGCCGACGCCGATGAGCACGATCTGCGGCAGCACCCCGGTGGCGTAGGAGCTGTTCCCGTCGAGCAGGGTCAGCCAGGCCACGCCGGCCAGCACGACGACCAGTCCGCCGATGGCGCGCAGCTTGAGGTCGATCGGTGCGAGGTGCTTGGTGAGGACCTGGGTGGTGACCAGCAGGGCGAGGCCGAAGGGCAGGATGGCGAGGCCGCTCTGGAGGGCGTTGAGGTCGAGCACTCCTTGGAGGTACTGGACGAGGTAGATAAGGAAGCTGGTGAGGACGGCGGCGAGGAGCAGCAGGTTCAGGAAGGACCCGGCGCGCACCCGGTCGGCGAAGATGCGTCCCGGTAGCAGTGGTTCCGCGCTGCGGGAGTCGACGACGAAGAGGGCGGTCCACAGCACGGCGGACGCGGTCAGCGCGGCGATGGTCCAGGGGTCGTCCCAGCCCTTCTCGGCGGCGTGCACGAGGCCGTAGACGCCGGAGGTGACGGCTCCGCTGACCAGGGCCGCGCTGGGCAGGCCGAGTGAACGGGGGCGGGTGGGGCCGTCCTTGAGGCCCAGGGTCTTGGCGGCGAGGAGCAGCAGGGCCAGGCCCACGGGAACGTTGACCAACAGGCTCCAGCGCCAGTCCCCGGCCCAGGTCAGCAGGCCGCCGAGGACCATGCCCCCGGAGGCGCCGAGGCCGGCGACGGTGGAGTAGAGGCCGAAGGCGCGCTGTTGGCGTTCCCCTTCGAAGACGAGGGCGAGCAGGGCGAGGCCGGTGGGGCCGGCGATGGCGGCACCGATGCCCTGGAGGGCCCGTCCGAAGAGCAGGACCTCCAGGTTGGGGGCGAGGCCGGCGATCAGGGAGGCCACGACGACCAGGGAGATGCCGCCGAGGAAGACCTTGCGGTGGCCGAGGGCGTCGCCGAGTCGGCCGGCGAAGAGCAGCAGCCCGCCGAAGGCGAGGAGGAAGGCGTTGGGCACCCAGGAGGCCGAGGCGACGGAGGCGCCGAGGTCTTCTTGGAGGGCCGGCAGGGCCACGTTCACGATGGTGCCGTCGAGTTGGAGCATGAACTCCGCGCCCACGATCGCGGTGAGCGCCAGGGCCCAGGAGGTCTGTGGCGGCGCGGCGCCCGTCGGGAGCTCGCCGGGGGCGGTGTCTGCGGTCATGGGTCCTCCACGGTCAGCGCGGGATACTATGGTGAGACAGCCTCAGGTTAGGCGGATGCAGTTAACCTGAGGCATCCTCAGGTAGTCAAGTGGAGGTTCCGTGACAGACGCCCCGCCCTACATCGCGCAGCGCCCGAAACGGGCCGACGGCGCCCGCAACTACGACGCGATCCTCGCCGCGGCCCGCAAGGCGTTCGAGGCCGAGGGCTCCGACGCGGCCCTGGAGGACATCGCCGCCCGCGCCGGGGTGGCGATCGGCACCCTCTACCGCCACTTCCCGACCCGGGCCGCGCTGGTCGAGGCGGCCACCCGGGACGGTCTCGCCCACCTCATCGCCCGCGCCGAGGGCCTGGCCGACGAGGACGACCCGCTGGCCGCACTGACGGAGTGGATGGACTGCGCCGTCCACCACATCAGCACGTTCCGGGGGCTCGTCGGCATCCTCACCCAGAGCATGTACGACGAGGGCACGCCCTCGCACGCCGCGTGCGCCGCGATGCACAGCAGCGGGGCGGACCTGCTGCGCGCCGCCCAGCGGGCCGACCGGATCCGCCCCGACCTCACCGCCGACGAACTGTTCGACCTGCTCAGCGGGGCGGCCTGGGTCCGCGAGAACGCACGGCCGGGGCAGGACGACGGCAGCGAACGGTTCCTGCGCCTGGTGTTGGAGGGGATCGTCGTGCACGCCCCGGCGGCCGGACCGCCCGGACCCTTCGGGCCGCCCGGTCGGTGAGTCCGCGTCCTTTAGAACCGGTTGAGCGGGGCCTCCTAGCGTCTACGGGAATCGGCGCATCCCGCATCAGGAGGGCTCATCGTGGTGTTGCAGGTCCTGTACGACCGGCTGCTGCCGCTGGTCGCCACGCCCCCGAAGACCGACTCGACGGAGGTGGGCGCCCTGCGTGACACCAGCCGGTCGCTCATCCTGCGCGACCTCACCGAGAAGGTGGTCGCCTACCGGTCGAACAACCCCGACCCCACGGGGACCAGCCCCACCGAGAACGACTTCGCGACCGTGTCCCTGGAGATCTTCGGCCCGGACGGCGCACCGCTCGGGCGGACCGAGGGCGCGGGCCGGATGCTCTACCGCCAGCCGGGCGACGGCCACTTCATCGCCTACTTCGGCGAAGAGATCACCCTCCACGACGGGAACGTCATCAGGGCGGGCGGACTGGTCGACGACGCCCGGCTCACGGCGGGCGAACACGCGACCTTCCCGGCCGTCGTGGTCGGCGGACCCCTGCGCGGCGCGATCGGCTTCCGGCAGTTCCGGCCGCTGGTCAAGGAATCGCACAGCACGTACGAGTCGTCGATCGTCGTCTACAAGAAGTGAGGGGACCGACCGATGACCCGTACCGCCCCGCTGCCCACCCGCACGATCGGCTCGCTCACCGTGGGGGCCCAGGGCCTGGGCTGTCTCGGGCTGTCCGAGTTCTACGGGTCTTACGGCCCCGTGGACCCGCAGCGGGCCATCGCCACCGTCCGGCACGCCCTCGACCTGGGCGTCACGCTCCTGGACACGGCGGACGTCTACGGCCACGGAGCCAATGAGGAACTGATCGGCAAGGCGATCGCCGGGCGACGCGAACAGGCGGTGATCTCCACCAAGTTCGGGGTCGTCCGGCCGGGCCCGGGGGTCGGTACGGGCATCCGCGGGGACGCGGCCCACGTCCGGGCGAGCTGCGAGGCCTCGCTCAGACGCCTCGGGGTCGACCACATCGACCTGTTCACCCTCACCCGGATCGACCGGAACGTGCCCGTGGAGGAGACCGTCGGGGCACTCGCGCAACTCCGGACGGCGGGGAAGATCCGCGAGTTCGGACTGAGCGAGGTCGGGCCGAAGACGCTGGCCCGGGCCCATGCGGTCGCCCCGGTGGCCGCCCTCCAGACCGAATGGTCCCTGTGGTCGCGGGACATCGAGCAGGAGCTGGTGGCGACGTGCCGACGCCTCGGCGTGGCGATCGTCCCGTACGCGCCGCTCGGCCGGGGGTTCCTCGCCGGCGCCGTCCGCTCGGTGGACCAGCTGGCCGAGGGCGACTTCCGCCGGTTCGGCCTCCCCCGCTTCGCCCCGGAGCACCTCGCCGCGAACCTGCCCCTGGTCGACCGTCTCGCCGCCGTCGCCGACCGCCTCGGCGCGTCACCGGCCCAACTGTCGCTGGCCTGGCTCCACCAGCGCGGTCCCGATGTCGTCCCCATCCCGGGCACCGGTGACGTGGCGCACCTGGAGGAGAACGCGGCGGCGGTGCGACTCGCCCTGGGCGCGGAGGACCTCGCCGCCGTCACCGCCGCGGTTCCTCCGGCGGAGGTCCGGGGCGCCCGCTGGAACGAGCAGAGCATGGCCTACATCGGCCTCTGAGCGCCCGGCGGGGCGCACCGATGGGGGCGGGGGACGGGGGCTCGGCCCGCGTCCCCCGCCCCCGCGTCACTCCGTGGCCAGCGACAACGCCCGGGACGGGCACAGGTCCACCGCCCGTTCGATCTCCTCGCGGACGTCCTCGTCGGGCTTGGGGTCGAGGACCACGACCAGCCCGTCGTCCCCGTGGTCGAAGACCGCGGGGACCGTGACCGCGCAGTGGCCCGCGGCCATGCACCGCTCCCGGTCGGCGTTCACCCTCATCGGCGTGCCTCCCCCGACCAGGTGACGGGCAGTCGGTGCACGCCCTGCATGGTGCCGCCGGTGCGTACCGGCAGTTCGTCGACGGGCACCGCGAGCCGCAGATCCGGAATCCGCTCGAAGAGCGTCGAGAACGCCACCTCCAGCTCCATCCGGGCCAGGTTCTGGCCGAGGCACTGGTGGATGCCGAAGCCGAAGGTGAGGTGCTGGCGACCGGACGGCACGCCCCCGCGGCCCGCACCGCGGTGGACGTCGAAGACGTACGGGTCGTCGTAGACCCCGGGGTCCCGGTTGGTCATCGAGGAGGAGACGAGCACGCCCTCCCCGGCCCGGATGACGACCCCCTCGACCGCGATGTCCGAGGTGGCGACCCGTACCCCCGACACATCGGTGACGGACACGATCCGCAGCAGTTCGTCGACGGCCGCGGGCAGCTCCTCGGGCGACGCCCCGCGCAGCGCGGCCAGCTGGTCCGGGTGTTCCAGCAGGGTGACCACACCGAGCGCGATCATCTGGGAGGTCGTGTCGTGGCCGCCGATCAGCAGGGCCAGGGCGATCCGCAACAGGTCGTCGCGGGTGAGGTCCCGGTCGTCCACCTGGCGGGCCAGCCGGGCCAACACCCCCTCCCCCGGGTCGGATTGGGCCTCCGTCGCGGTGATGAGGTCGTCCAGGTAGTCCCACAGGGCGCGGCCGGCCGCCTCGGCGCCCTCCGCGTCCTTCGCCTGGAGCAGGTTCATCGTCTTGGTCTCGAAGAACTCGTGGTCCTCGTAGGGGACGCCCAGCAGTTCGGAGATCACCATGGACGGGATCGGCAGCGCGAAGTCCTGCACCAGGTCGGCGGACGGCCCCGCGCGCAGCATGTCGTCGACGAGGCGACCCGCCAGTTCCTCGACCTCGCCCCGTAGGTCCCGCACCCGTTTGAGGCTGAAGTGCGGGGCCAACATCCTGCGGTGCACGTCGTGGACCGGCGGATCGAACCCGATGAGGGCGAGGGGTTTGAAGATGGGCGCCTCGAAACGGGGCAGCACCACCGGGAAGTCGTCCCGGGAACGGTCCGCGGAGAGCCGTGGATCAGCGAGGAGCCTGCGTGCGGTGGCGTGTCCGGTGACCATCCAGATCGCCCGGCCGTCCCACAACGCCACCTGGCGCAGCGGTCCGCTCCGCCCGATGTCCTGGTATCCGGGGGACGGTTGGTAGGGACAGGTCCGGTCCTGCGGGTAGGAGAACAAGGGGCACGTTCCTTTCCGTGGTTCGGGTCAGTCGGAGAGGGCGGGTGCCGACGGCGCCTCCCGTACGTCCGGGCGGTGTTCGGCGGGGGCGGGCGTGTCCCGGGACCGACCCAGGCGGCGCATCCCCGGGTCCTCGACGAACCGGTGCAGCGCCCAGGCCAGCAGCGTCGTCACGGCGAACAGCGCGGCGAGCAGCCCCGTCGCCGGCAGCACGTCCCAGGTGCGCCCCGCGCCGAGCAGCCGGTGCGCGGCGATCAGCACGAGGTAGTGCACCAGGTAGGAGGCGTAGGACACCGTGCCCAACCAGGTGGCGACCCGACCGCGCAGCGCCGAACGGCCTCCGGACACATCGGCCGCGGCGATCGCCGGGACGAGCAGGGCGATCGGCACCACGATCGGTGCCGTCAGGCTGTACACACCGGGGAACTGCCATATCTGTGCCGCGAAGCCGACGGAGAGGAGGGCGAACGCGGCCAACGGACCGAGACGGATCCACCGGCCCTCACGGACGATGCGCGCCATGATCATGCCGAGTACGAAGTCCAGCATCCGGACCGGGGGGAACGACACCAGGAACCAGTTCTGGACGAGCGACATGTCCTGGCCCGGCAGCCGCGGGGCACCGGTCAGCCAGGCGGAGGCCAGTGCGGGCAACACCATCACCGCTGCGGCGACCGCCCCGGCCGCCGCCCACAGACCGCGGGCGGGGATGCGCCGGACGACGGCGTACAGCAGGGGGAAGGCGAGGTAGAAGAACAGGTCGCAGGCGAGCGACCAGGTGACCACGTTGACCGAGAGGATGACGTCGAGCTGCGGGTACCAGGTGTGCACCAGGAACAGCCCCGGCAGCGCCTTCAGCACGTCCAGGTCCTGCCCCCACCAGAGCGCGACCCCCACCGCGGCGGCGAAGGCCACGAGGTGGTTCGGGTAGACCTTCGCCAACCGGCGGCGCCAGAACCGGCGCGCCGGCTGCCCCGCCCGCACCGACCAGGTGAGGACGAACCCGCTCAGGACGAAGAAGAACTCCACCCCGAGCCAGCCGATCGCGAAGGCGAAGGGCCGCAGCGCGCGCTCGGTCTCCGGGTGGAAGTAGCCGAGCACGAAGGCGTGGCAGAGGAAGACCAGGAACGCCGCGACGAACCGGGTTCCGGTGAGTGACGGGAGTCTGGACGGCTCGTCGGCGGGGCGGACGTCCGGCGTCCGGGGGTGGGGTGGCATGTTCGGTCTCGCTTCTCTCTTCCGCTCGCGACGCTCGCGTCCGGGCGGTGCTTCAGTTCGCGGACGGACCCTCGGTCACGTCGATGGCCCGCGCCGGGCACAGGTAGGCGGCCTTCCGGGTCCTGGCGTGGTGCTCCGGCGCGGGGCGGGAGGTGAGCACCACGACGAGGCCCTCCTCGTCCTGGTCGAACACCTCGGGGAGGGTGGCCATGCAACGGCCGCCGCTGATGCAGGACTCGCGGTCCGCGTACACCCGCACGGCGCCGTCACCACTCCACCGGGAGGGACAGCACCCGCTGCACCGTGCCCGCGCCGAGGATGGGCAGTTCGGCCACGTCGACGGCGAGCCGGATGCCCGGGATGCGGGTGAACAGTTCCCGGAACGCCACTTCGAGTTCGAGGCGGGCGAGGTTCTGTCCCAGGCACTGGTGGATGCCGAACCCGAACGTCACGTGGTGGGTGTCCGCGCGCAGCACGTCGAACTCGTCGGGGCGCTCGTGGGCCTCCTCGTCCCGGTTGGCGAGGGTGCCGGACACCAGGACGCCCTCGCCCGCCCGGATGAGGTGACCCCCGATCTCGATGTCGCCCTTGGCGATCCGGGTGGCGACCAGGTCGGTGGTGGCGATGAAGCGCAGCAGTTCCTCGACGGCTCCGGGCAGCCGGTCGCCGTCCTCCAGCACCTTGGCCAACTGCTCCGGGTGTTCGAGCAGGGTGATGACGCCGAGCGCCAGCGAGGAGGAGGTCGTCTCGTGCGCGGCGATGAGCAGGACGAGGGCGATGGAGACCAGTTCGTCGTGCCCGATGTCCCCGGTGAGGACGCGCTCGGTGACGAGTTGCCCGAGCAGGCCCTCCGTCGGCGACTTGATCTGTTCGGTCACCAGTGCGTCGATGTAGTCGACGAGGTTCTGGGCCGCGGTCGCCGACTCCTCCTCCGTGCCGAGCATCACCTTGCCGCTGGCGTCCTGGAAGAACTCGTGGTCCGCGTACGGCACCCCGAGGTGGCGGCAGATCACCAGGGACGGCAGCGGCACCGCGAGCAGCGGGATCAGGTCGGCCGGCGGGCCCTGGTCGACGATGCGGTCGACGAATCCGGAGACGATCTGCTCGATCTCCGGCTTCATGCGGCGCACCTGCTTGAGGCTGAAGTGCGGGTTCAGATAGCGCCGGTAGGTGTCGTGCACCGGCGGGTCCATCGCGATCAGCGCGAGACTGCGGGCGATCTGGGAGCGGAACCGCGGGGCGACGATGGGGAAGTCGGGGTGGGTGCGCAGCGAGGAGAGGTTCGGGTGGGTGAGGATGTCACGGGATTCCTTGTACCCGGTGATCATCCATGCCTCGCGGCCGTCGAAGAGGGTCACCTTGAGGACCGGTCCCGCCGCACCGATCTCGCGGTATCCGGCGGGCGGCTGGTAGGGGCAGGTGCGCGGCTGGGGGTACGGCGGGGATGCGGTCATGGGGCTACGTCCTTCACACAGGAGGCGAACATCGGAGAACGCAGGGAAGAAGGGCGGGGCGGGGAAGACGGCGAGCGCAGGGCACTCAGGGAACGCAGGTCGTTCGGGAATCGCGGAGAGCGCCCAAGCCTGCGGAGACTCGACGCTATGCAGCCCGGGCACCATGGGCAAGAGCGGTTAAGCGGGGCTTCAGAACCGCTTTCGTCCGGTCGCGCCCAGCCGGGGGACGGCCGCGAGCAGGGCTTTGGTGTAGGGGTCCCGCGGGCCGCCGAACACGTCCCGGGCGGAGCCGGTCTCCACGACCCGGCCGTCCTTCATCACCGCGACCCGGTGGCTGAGCCTGCGGACCACCCCCAGGTCGTGCGAGATGAACACGTAGGCCACGCCGAGGCGTTGCTGCACCCGTACCAGGACGTCGAGGACCTGGGCCTGGACGGAGGCGTCGAGGGCCGACACCGGTTCGTCGCAGACGACGACGTCGGGGTCCGGGGCGAGTGCCCGGGCGATGGCGACCCGTTGGCGCTGTCCTCCGGACAGGTCGCGGGCCCGGCGGTCGAGCACCGTCTCGGGCAGGTCGACGTACGTCAGGAGTTCCGCCACCCGCGCCGCGCGGGCACCGCGCGCGGTGCGCACCGCCTTCAGCGGTTCCTCCAGCAGCTGCCGGGTGGTGTAGCGCGGGTCGAAGGAGCCCAGTGGGTACTGGTGGATCATCTGGACGCGTCGGCGGTCCGTGCGGCGTTCGACGGCGGAGCGTTCGGTCCAGGAGCGGCCGTCGAGGGTGATCCGGCCGCTGTCGGGCGGCACGAGTCCCAGCAGCATCCGGCCCACGGTCGTCTTCCCGGAGCCCGATTCGCCCACGATGCCGAGGGTTTCGCCGGCCCGCACGGTCAGCGACACCCCGTCGACTGCGGTGAGCGCGGGCCCGTGCGGCGACCGGTACCGCTTGACGACGTCCTCGGCGCGCAGCAGCACCGGGCCGGGCTCGGCGGGAGCGGCCTGGGTGTCGCCCCCCGGGACCGCGGCCAGCAGGGCGCGGGTGTAGGGGTGGCGGGGGTCGGTGAGGACCTGCCGGGCGGGCCCCTCCTCGACGAAGACGCCGTCCTTCATGACGTGGATGTGGTCGGCGAGTTCCCCGACGACGCCGAGGTCGTGGCTGATGAGCAGGACGGCCGTGCCGGCGCGGGCGTGCTCGCGCAGCAGGTGCAGGATCTGTTGCTGCACCGTGGCGTCCAGGGCCGTGGTGGGTTCGTCGGCGATCAGCAGATCGGGGCGGGCGGCGAGTGCGGAGGCGATCAGGGCGCGCTGGCGCAGCCCGCCGGAGAGTTGGTGCGGGTACTGGGCGGCTCTGATCCGGGGTCGGGGCACTCCGGCGGCGGCGAGCAGCCGT
The DNA here is from genome assembly GCF_042732055.1 of Streptomyces sp. NPDC059816. Lineage (NCBI taxonomy): Bacteria > Bacillati > Actinomycetota > Actinomycetes > Kitasatosporales > Streptomycetaceae > Streptomyces > Streptomyces sp. NPDC059816. The sequence continues at coordinate 76,139 of NZ_JBHWIQ010000013.1, read as the reverse complement.
TCGACCTCGGCGGGGATCTTGGCGGTGGGCACGGTGTGGTGTTCCCGCAGGGGTTCGGCCACCTCGGCGCCGACGCGGCGCAGCGGGTCGAGGGAACCCAGCGCGTCCTGGAGGACGAAGCCGACCCGGCGGCCCCGTAGGGCGCGCCAGCGGCGGGGGTCGAGGCGGCGCAGGTCGATGCCGTCGAAGGTGAGGGCCCGGGCGTCGACGGCGGCACCGTCGCCGGCCAGGCCGACCAGGCTGCGGGCGGTGACGCTCTTGCCCGAGCCGGACTCGCCGACCACGGCGACGACCTGTCCGCGCCGGATGCTCAGCGACACCCCGCGGACGGCGTCCACCCGACGGCGACCGCGGCCGAAGCTCACCTTGAGGTCCTCCACCCGGACGAGTTCGGCGCCGCCCGCGGTGTGCACGGGGGATTCCGTGGTGGTCGCCTCGGTCATCGGTGTCTCCCGTCGAGGGTGTGTTGGAGGTGCCGGCCGAGCACGGTGACGGCGAGGACGGCGAGGGTGATGGCCGCGCCGGGGAAGGCGGCGGGCCACCAGGCGACAGCGAGGAACTCCCGGCTGTCGGCGAGCATCGCCCCCCATTCGGCGGTGGGGGGTCGTGGGCCGAGGCCGACGAAGCTGAGGCTGGAGCTGGCGACGACCATGGCGCCCAGGGAGACGGTGGCCAGGGCCAGGACGGGTCCGGCGGCGTTGGGCAGGACGTGCCGGAGGACCACCTGGGTGCGGGTCCAGCCGAAGCCGTGGGCGGCTTCGACGTACGCCTTCGAGCGGAGTCCGATCACCTCGGCGCGGGCGACCCGGGCGAAGCCGGGCAGGGACACCACGGCGAGCCCCACGGTGGCCGTGGTGGCGCCCGGCCCGAGCACCGCGACCACCAGGAAGACCAGGAGCAGCCCGGGCACGGACAGGACGACGTCCAGCAGTCGGCTGATGACCTGGTCGGCGATCCGGCCGAGTTGCGCGGCGGCGACCCCGACGAGCGTGCCGCCGACGAGGGCGAGACCGACCGCGCCGGCACCGATGAGCAGGGAGGGCCGGGCTCCGTACACGATCCGCGCGTACAGGTCGCGCCCGCTCTGGTCGGTGCCGAGCAGATGACCGTTGCCGGGGGGTTGCAGGAGGGCGTTCACGTCGGTGGCGTTGGGATCGGTGCCGGTGAAGAGCGCGGGGGCGGCGGCCATGGCGGCCAGGGCGAGGAGTACCGCCACGCCCAGCCAGAGCCCGATGCGGGGGCGGTTCACGTCGGCCTCCCCGTGTCGCGGGTGCGCGGGTCGATCAGCCATTGCAGGGCGTCGACGGCGATGTTGACGAGGACGAAGACGGTGGCGGCCAGCAGGACCACGGCGATGACGACGGGCAGGTCCTTGTTCTGCACGGCGGAGAGCATCAGCCGTCCCACCCCCTGCCGGGAGAACACGATCTCGATGATGACGGCACCACCGATGAGGGAGCCGGCGATCCAGCCCATCAGGGTGGTGGCGGGCAGCAGGGCGTGGCGCAGCACGTGCCGGAACCGCAGGGCCAGTTCGCCGATGCCACGGGCCCGGGCGGTCACCGCGAAGGGTTCCTCCAGGGCCCGTAGCAGTCCTTCCCGCAGGACCTGGGCGACCACGGCGGTGGGCGCGGCGGCGAGGGCGACAGTGGGCAGGACCAGTCCGCTGACCCCGGTCGTGCCGACGGTGGGGAACCAGGGGAGGGTGAACGAGAAGACGGTGAGCAGGAGCAGCCCGAGGAAGAACGGGGGCAGGGCCACCACCAGGGATTCCACGGCGGCGAACAGGGCCGGGACCCAGCCGCGGCGGTGGGCTCCGAGCACGGCGAGCAGGACGGAGCCCACCGCGGTGACGAGCAGGGTGGACAGGATCAGCAGCAGGGTGTCGGGCAGTTGGGAGCCGATGGCGTCCCAGACGGGTTGGCGCAGTACGTACGAGTCGCCGAAGTCGCCGCGGACGATCCGGCCGAGGTAGGTGGCGTACTGGATCAGCAGCGGGTCGTCGAGACGGTACTGGGCGATGATCTCGGCACGGATCTGCGGGCTGACGCTGGAGCGGGCGAGCAGCACGTCGGCGGTGCTGCCGGGCATGATCTGGATGAGGAGGAAGGTCAGGGTCACGGCGCCCCACAGGACGCCGACGGAGCCGGCGGCGCGGACCAGGACGAGCCGGAGGAGGCGGGCCCGGCGGGCCCGCTCCGGGGCGGTGTCTCCCGGAGCGGGCCCGACGGTCAGGAGGTCAGCCATGCGGCGTAGAGGTCGGCGGAGCCGTCGGCGGTGAAGCCGGTGCCGCGTACGGCGTCGCGGGCGGCGAGGGTGGAGACGGGCGAGTAGATCGGGAGCACGGCCGCGTCCTCGGTGATCTTCCGCTGCACCTCGCCGTAGATCCGGAACTGTTCCGCCTGGTCCTCGGCGCGTTGGGCGGCGAGGAAGAGCCGTTCCACCTCCGGGTCGTCGTAGCGGGCCATGTTGTTGCTGATGCCGCGCTCGGGGGTGGGGATGTTCTCCTTGCCGAACAGGACGCGCAGGACGTCGGGGCCCGGTGAGGAGAAGCTGGTGTCGATGATGTCGTAGTCGGCGGCGAGCAGTCGTTTGACGAAGGTGCCGCCGTCGACGTTCTCCTCGACGAACTGGACGCCCAGCTTCTTGGCCGCGGCCTGCACCTGTACGGCGAGGTTGGTGATCGACGGGTCGGACCACAGGTGGCGGACCTTCAGGCGCTTGCCGTTCTTGGTGCGGTAGCCGTCCTTGTCGCGGCCGGTCCAGCCGGCGCGGTCCAGGAGGCGGCCGGCCTCGGCCGGGTCGTGGGCGTGGGCGGCGCCCTGGGCGGCGCGGCCGGGGGTGCTGGCGGACAGCGGGCCGTCCGCGGCGGGGTACTGGCCGAAGTACACCTTCCGCGCGAGGGTGGCCCAGTCGATGCCGGCGCGCAGGGCCTTGCGGACGGCGACGTCGGCGAGCGGGCCGTTCGCGGTGTTGGGCCAGTAGCTGTAGTTGGCGCCGGGGAAGTCCTTGGTGTGGAGGGTGAAGCCGGGCGTCTTGCGCAGGCTCCGGGTGCTGGTGGGGTCGAGCCCGGTGGCCGCGTCGATCTGTCCGCTGGTGAGCGCGCCGTTGCGGGAGGCGTTGTCGGGCACGACCTGGATGGCGATGCCGTCGAGGTGGGCGGGCCCGGAGTGTTCCGCGGACTTCGGGGCCCACCGGTAGTCGGGGTTCTTGACGAGGTCGATGCCCTTCTGGGCGACGAGTCCGGTCTTGGTGCGGAAGGGGCCGGTGCCGACGATCTTCTTGCAGAGGGTGGCGGGCGAGCCCTTGAGGGTGGCCGGGGACTCGATGCCGAGGTTGGGCAGGGCGAGGGCGCCGAGCAGGCCGGAGTCGGGCCGCTTGAGGGTGATCTCCGCCGTGTGGGCATTGACAGCGCGGGAGGACTTGTACGCCGAGATCAGGCTGGAGGCGAGCAGGGACTTGGTGTCCGGGTCGGCCACGTGGTCCAGGTTGGCGACCACGGCGGCGGCGTCGAACGCGGCGCCGTCGGTGAAGGTGACGTCGTCGCGCAGGACGAAGGTGTAGGTCAGCCCGTCGGGCGAGACCTTCCAGCTCTTGGCGAGCCAGGGCTCGAAGGTGCCCTTGGCGGTCTGGTGCACCAGTGAGTCGACGATCGGGCGGGTCAGCAGTCGGGCCGCCTCGGTGGGGCTCTGGTGCGGGTCCAGGCACTCGGGTTCCTTGGCGATGGCCAGGCGCAGGGTGCCGCCCTCGCGAGGCGGGCCGCCGGCCTTGCCGCCCCCTCCCCCGGTGTCCGCCGAGCACGCGGTCACCAGCGCCAGCAACAGCGCGGTGGCGCCCGCCCCGGTGGCGGGTCTGTGTGTACGTATCCGTGTGCCCGAGTGCATCGGTGTCCTCATCGCTTGGTTCATGACGATTGGTCGCCACGGTGCACGGCCGGGCTAAAGCCGCTCTGAAAGCGTGAGGCGCGGGGGCGGGAGGGGCGGCCGGGGTGCTCAGAGGGAGCTGGCGATCTTCGCGAGGTGTTCGTACGAGCGGATGCGGGCCTCGTGGTCGGGCACCTGGGTCAGGACGAACAGTTCGTCGGCGCGGGTGCGGGCGACCAGGTCGGCCAGGCGGGGGGCGATCCGATCGGGGGAACCGACGAACTGCGGGTCGATGCGGGAGCGCAGGAACTGGCGCTCGGTGGGGGTGAAGCGGTGGGCGGCGGTCTCCTCCTCGGTCGGCAGGACGCCTTCGGGGTCGACGGTGCGCATCAGGATCTGGCCGTACACGAAGGCTTCGGCGAGCCGCGCGGCGCGGTCGTCGCTGTCCGCGGCGACCGCTATCACGGCGACGCTGGCGTGCGGCTCCGGTTGTGCGGGGGTGCTGCGGAACGCCTGGCGGTAGGCGTGCAGCGCCTCGGGGGCGCCGCCGCCGACGATGGCGTGGGCGTACACGTAGGGCAGTGAGGCCCGGCCCGCGTGGACGGCGCTGTTGACGCTGGACCCGACGAGCCAGAAGCGGGGCGGGGTCTCGGGCTCCGGCACGGCCCGCACCCCCGACTGCCCCTCACTGAAGTACCCCTGGAGTTCCTGGAGTTGGGCGTCGAAGCCAAGGCCACGGGGGTCGCCGAGCCGGGCCGTGGAGGCCGGTGAGCCGCCGGTCGCCCGGCCGAGCCCGAGATCGACCCGCCCGGGGTAGAGGCTGGCGAGCACCCCGAACTGCTCGGCGACGGCGAGGGCGGAGTGGTTGGGCAGCAGGACCGCCCCGGAGCCGACGGTGAGGGTGCGGGTGGCCGCGAGGAGCGGGCCGGCCAGGACCGCGGGGCTGGAGGTGGCCAGGGCGGGGGTGCCGTGGTGCTCGGCCACCCAGTAGCGCCGGTAGCCGAAGCCCTCGACCGCTCGGGCGAGGTCGACGGTGCGGCGCAGCGCGTCACCGGGCGTGTCGCCCCGCCAGACGGGCACCGTGTCGTGCACCGAGATCGCGATTCCTTCGGCCAACGGGCTCTCCTCCTACCGTTCGGGTCGCCGCCGCACACCGTGCGAAGTGATCCTGAGGCGACCTCATGTTGTCTGCGCCCCAGTTAAGTTGAGGGCTCCTCAGGTTGTCAATGCGGAGACCCGTCGCGCCCGGGCGACCGGTCCGGGACGGGGAGCAGGCCCTCGGCGGCGTCGAGGGTGAGGTGCCCGGGCACCTCGACGGGCTTGACCAGCGCGTGCCGGAACTCCCGGCGCTCGGGCCCGTCCCGCACGACCTCGAACCCGTAGTGCACGTAGAAGTCCGCGACCTTCGCGTTCTTCGCGGTCGGCCGGTAGCTGCCGCACACGGCCGTGAAACCGGCCGCGCGGGCCCGGTCGAGCAGTACGGCCAGACCCGCCTGTTCGATGCCGCGGGCGAAGACCCGGCAGCTCAGCAGGATGTTCTCGATGTGCAGGACGTCGTCGTCGGAGCGCAGGAACACCGCCCCCACCAGGCCGTTGCCACCGAACCGGTCACCGGAGGCGAGCGTCAGGACCCGGGTGCCGGGACCGGCCGCGGCCTGCCGCACCTCATCGACCGTGAGGCGACGGGTGGTGAGGTTGAACTGATTCGTGCGCAGGGTGAGTTGGCTGACGCGTGCGAGCTCCGACGGGAGCACGGGCGCCAACGCGACCCGTACGTCGAGCCCGGCGAGGAAGTCCGCCGCGCCGCCCGCCGCCGCGAGGAAGTCCGAGCGGGCCGCCTCCTGCCGGTAGCGGTGGGTGCGGACCCGGTCCTCGGACGTGACCGCCGTCGTCGTGAACCAGCCGTCGGCCAGCAACCGCCGCACGTGCAGCGCCGGGTCACCGTCCAGGGCGACCACCACCGTCTCCGGCAGCTCCGCCGTGACCGCCGCGCACTCGCGGACGTTGTCGTCCGCGAACACCACGCTGTCGCCGCCGAGGTTCAGTCCCGCGGTGAGCTCGCGCAGGGACACCGGCTTGGGCTGCCAGCCGGCCAACACCCGCACGAAGTCCTCCTCCCGCACCCGCAGGTCCGGGTGGTCACGCAGCGCCGACCGCACCGTGTCCGGATCGTTCTTGCTGACGGCGGCCAACAGCACCCCCTGGGACTGGAGTTGCTTGACGACGCCCTGGAACCGGTGGAACGCGTCCCCCCGACGGCCGTGGGCCACCTCGATGCCCTCCACCCCGTCGTCGCCCAGGACGCCGCCCCACAGCGTCTCGTCCAGGTCCACGGCGAGCACCTTCTTCGACCGGCCGGTCAGTGCGCGGACGAGATGGCCCAGTTCACGGGCGTACGCGCCGAGCAGGTGGTCGGAGAATCGGGCTCCCGCGTACACCTCGAAGCGCGGGTCGGCCAAGGGGATCGGATCGCCCAGGAGCGGGTCGACGTCGACCACGAGGGTCCGTCCGGTCGCCGCACCGAGACCGAGGAGTTCCGCATTGGCCGCCCGCCAGGCCGCGCCCAGCCGGGCCCGGGCCGGGTAGTCGAGCAGCTGGGCCTGCCAGTTCCCGGGCAACGGGAGGGTGTTGAGGACGAGGGTGCCCGGGGTCCGTGCGGTGTATCCGGTGGCCAGGTCGCGCCAGAGCGCGACCTTGGCCGCCAGGGTCGCGGTGACGTCCTCGGCCGTGAACGGTACGGACACCTCGTCGAACACCGTGGCGTGGTCGAGTACGCACACGGTCACGTCCACCGGCTGGGCGTGCAGGGAACTCGTGGGGTCACCGAGCTCCCTGACGTACGAGCCGAAGTCGGTGAGCCGTACCGACGGGACGAACCCGTGGCGGGCGAGTTCACCGACGAGCGCCGTGCGCAGGCCGTCCAGGGTGCCGCCGCCGGTGAGGCCCACCGTCACGGACGGCAGGTCGGGGTGATGGGCCGGGACGGGCGTCAGATCGGCCCGGGCGAGCAGCCGGGCCGCCCGGTCGAGGTCTGCGCGCTCCATCGCCCGCAGCAGCGGGGCGACCCGGTCGAAGCGCCGCCCGAGTTCGCCGTCGCGGTGCAGGGCGCGCAGCTGGTCGAGCGGGGTCGTGCCGTCGGTGGGCGTGGTCATCGGACGGTCTCCTGGGGGCGGGGGGCGAGCGAGTCGACCAGGTGCACGGCCAGGGTGTGCGCGGTGCGGTGCTCCAGCACCACGCCGGGACGCACCTCCACCCCGGTGTCCCGGGTCAGCCGGGTGGCGATCTCCAGCGAACCGAAGGACGTGATGCCGAGGTCGGTGAGGTCATCGTCGGGGTCCACCTCCCCGGGAGCGTGACCGAGGGCCGCGGCGACCGCGGCGAGCACCCGCTCGACCACCACGGCGAACCGTTCCTCCTCGGGGACCTCCCCGAGCGGTGGCACGCCCGGCACCTCCTCGTCGGGTGCCGGCGGGGGGACGGAGGGCAGCCGGAGGTCCGGCGCGCCGCCCGGGTGCGGTGCCGGGCGGGCGAGCCAGAACGCCCGGTGCTGGAACGGGTAGACGGGGACCGCGGCGGGGTCGGCGAGGGGCCCCGCACCGAGCAGCCCGGTCCAGTCGACCGGCACGCCGTGGCAGTGGGCCTCGGCGACGGCCCCCACCACGGAACGGGCCTCCGCGGACGGCCGCCGGACCAACGGGATCGTCGCCACCACGTCCCGCCGGTCGGCGAGGCAGTCCGCGAGCAGCCCGGTGACCGTCGGATCGGGACCGATCTCGACGAAGGTGTCGATGCCCAGGGCGTACAGGGATTCCACCCCGTCGTGGAAGCGGACCGTCCCGCGCGCCTGCGCCGACCAGTGGTCGGGCGCGGCCAGCCCGGCCCGGTCGACGGGGGCCCCGGTGCGGTCGGTGATGAGCGGCACCCGCGGCTCGGACACCGTGATCCGGGCGGCCACCGCGTCGATCTCGGGCAGCGCCGGGTCCATGTGCGCCGAGTGGAACGCATGGCTCACCCGCAGGGCCTTGGTGCGCACCCCACGGGCGCGCCAGGCCGCGGCGAGGGCCCGCACCGCACCGGCGTCCCCGGAGACCACCGTGGAGCGGGGCCCGTTGACGGCGGCCACGGACACCGCTTCCCCGAACTCGGCGAGTGAGGCGAGGACGTCCGCTTCGGGAGCCCGGATCGCCACCATGCTCCCGCCGCCGGGCGCGGCCTGCATCGCCCGGGCCCGGGCCACGACCAGCGCTGCCGCGTCCGTCAGCTCCAGGGCGCCGCCGACGTACGCCGCCGTGAGCTCGCCGATGGAGTGGCCGAACAGCGCCGCCGGGAGGATGCCGAAGGACTCGGCGAGCCGGGCGAGCGCGGCCTGGGTGGCGAACAGCGCGGGTTGGGTGAACTCGGTGCGCTCCAGCAGCGCCGCCCGCGGCCCGCCGGGGGCGGCGAGGACGAGATCGCGCAGGGCGGGCCCGTCGGCCGACGGGTCGCGCGCCGCGTCCAGGGCGGCGCACACGGTGTCGAAGGTCCGCGCGTACACCGGGAAGCGGGCGTGGAGTTCGGCGCCCATGCCAGGCCGCTGGGTGCCCTGGCCGCTGAACACGAAGCCGACCCGCCGACCGGGCTTGGCGGTGGTGACCGTGCTCGACGGGCCTGCCAGGGCGTCGAGTTGACGTTCCAGTTCGCTCGCGTCGGCCCCGGTGACGGCGGCCCGGTGGCGGAACGTGGTGCGCCGGGTGGCCAGGGTGCGCGCGACGGCGGCCAGGTCGTGGTCCGGCCGCTGCCGCAGCAGTTCCCGTAGCCGTTCCGCTTGGGCGCGCACCGCCCCGGGCGCCTTGCCGGACAGGACCCAGACGACCTCGGTGTCGGGTGCTCCGGGGAGTTCGTCGGGCGGGGCGGCCGGTGCCGCGCCGGCCCCTGGGGGCGCGGTGACGTCCGGCTGGTGTTCCGCCACGATCAGATGGGCGTTGGTGCCGCTGATGCCGAAGGACGAGACGCCGGCCCGACGCGGTCGGCCGGGCTCGGCGGGCCAGGGACGGGGGGTGCTGAGGACCCGTACGCGGTCGGCGGGCCAGTCGACGAACTCCGACCACTCGTCGGCGTGCAGGGTCGCCGGCAGCACCCCGTGCCGCAGTGCCTGCACCGTCTTGATCACTCCGGCCACGCCCGCGGCGGCCTGGGTGTGGCCCAGGTTGGACTTCACCGAACCCAGGTGCAGCGGCCGGTCCCGCCCCGGTGCCCCGCCGTAGGCGGCGATCAACGCACCCGCCTCGATCGGATCGCCGAGGGCCGTGCCGGTTCCGTGGGCCTCCACCGCGTCGACGGCGTCGGCCGGGATGCCGGCGGCCCGCAGGGCGGCTTCGATCACCTTGCGCTGGGCGGCTCCGCTGGGCGCGGTCAGTCCGTTGCTGGCGCCGTCGGAGTTGATCGCGGAGCCGGGCAGCAGCGCCAGCACGGGGTGAGCGGCGCGGACGGCGTCCGAGAGTCGTTCCAGGACGAGCAGGCCCGCGCCCTCCCCGAAGCCGGTGCCGTCGGCCCCCTTGCCGAACGCCTTGCACCGGCCGTCGGCGGCGAGGCCGCCCTGGGCCGCGAAGTCCGTGAAGACCCGGGGCGTCGCCATCACCGTCACCCCGCCGGCGAGCGCCAGATCGCATTCGGACCTGCGCAGGGACTCCACGGCCAGGTGCACCGCGACCAGGGACGAGGAGCAGGCGGTGTCCACGGTCAGGGCGGGGCCCTCGAAGCCGAAGGTGTGGGCGAGCCGGCCGGACACGATGCTGGCGGCGTTGCCGGTCATCAGGTGCCCCTCGATGTCGGCGGGGACGGTGCCGGCGGGCGGTGCGTACTCCTGCTGGATGGCACCGGCGAAGACCCCGGTGCGGCTGCCCCGCAGCTCGGCGGGGAGCAGCCCGGCGCGTTCCAGGGCCTCCCAGGACAGTTCGAGGAGCTGACGGTGTTGCGGGTCCATGGCCAGGGCCTCCTTCGGCCCGATGCCGAAGAAGGCGGGGTCGAAGCCGGCCGCGTCGTCGAGGAAGCCGCCGGTGTGGGCGTGGCGCAGCGCGTCGGGCGCCCAGCCGCGGTCCCCCGGTGGTCCGCCGACGGTGTCGACGCCCTGGTCGACCACCCTCCACAGGTCCTCCGGCGAACGCACTCCTCCGGGATAGCGGCAGGCCATGGCGACGATGGCCACCGGTTCGGCACGCGCCTGCGCCAGGGCTTCATGGCGCGCCAACTCCTCTTTGGTGCGGGCGAGTTCTGAGGTCGTCCACTGGAGGTACTCGACCAGTTTCGCTTCGTCGGCCATGGGGCGGCCACCTCTCGGGCTCGGATCAGGAACGGAATTCTGCGTCGATGAACCGGAAGAGTTCCTCGGCGGTGGAGGGCGCCGGCACCGGTCCCGCCCCGGAGCCGCTGCCGTTCCCGGAGTCCGCCGGCTGCCCGTCCGGGTGTGCGTCAGGCCGTGCGGACGGGTGGGCGGACGGTTCGGGAGCCAGCCGGTCCAGCAGGTGGTCGGCGAGCGCGGTGGGGGTCGGGTGGTCGAAGACGAGGGTCGCGGGGAGCCGGAGCCCGGTCGCCCGGCCCAGTCGGTTGCGCAGTTCGACCGCGGTCAACGAGTCGAAGCCGAGCTCCTTGAAGCTCCGGCCGTCGGTACCGGCCTCGTCGCCCGGCGGGCGCCCCAGCACGGCGGTGATGTACTGGAACACGGTGTCCGCCACGAGTTCCCGTCGCCGCGGCGGATCGACCGCGGCGATCCGCTCGGCGAGGCCGCCCTGAGCGGGGACGGGCCCCTGCGCGCCGGCCCCGGGCCGCCCTCGTACCAGGGACCGCAGGACGGGGGCGAGGTCCGGGGTGTCGGCGAGGCGACCGGCGTCGATCCGTACGGCGACCGGTGCCGGGTCGCCCGCGGACAGGGCCGCGTCCAACAGGGCCAGAGCGCGATCCGGGGTCAGGGGGAGGAGTCCCCCGCGGACCAGGCGTGCCCGGTCCGTGCCGGACAGCGAGCCCGTCATGGCGCTGTCGGAGTGCCACAGCCCCCAGGCCACCGAGGTCGCCGGCAGACCGGCCCGGACCCGGGCGACGGCCAGGGCGTCCAACTGGACGTTCGCCGCGGCGTACGCGCCCTGACCGGCGCTGCCGACCAGGCCGGCGGCGGAGGAGAACAGGACGAACGCGGCGAGGTCGGCACCTCGGGTCAGCCGGTGCAGGTTCCGGGCGCCGTCGGTCTTGGGGCGGAGCACCGCATCGAGCCGCTGCGGGGTGAGGTTGGCGAGCGTGGCGTCGTCGAGGACGCCGGCAGCGTGCACCACGGCGGTGAGGGGGTGGCGCGGGGACACCGCGGCGAGGAGCCCGGCGACCGCGTCCGCGTCCGCGACGTCCACGGCGGCGGAGGTCACCTCGGCGCCCAGGGCTGCGAGCTCCCGGTGCAGTTGCCGGTCGGCTTCGGTGTGGGCGCCCCGGCGTCCGACGAGCAGCAGGTGGCGCGCGCCATGCCGGTCGACGAGGTGGCGGGCGACGAGGCGCCCGAGGCCGCCGTACGCCCCGGTGACGAGGACGGTGCCGTCCGGGTCCGGCGCCCGGGGGACGGTCAGGGCGACCTTGCCGGTGTGCCGGGCGAGGCTGAGGTGTCGGAGGGCCTCGGGGGCCCGGGCGACGTCCCAGGCGGTGACCGGCAGCGGGGTGAGGACACCGGTCCGCAGGAGCTCGACGATCTCCGTGAGCATCTCCTGGATCCGGTCGGGACCGGCGTCCAGCAGGTCGAAGGACTGGTAGCCGACGCCGTGTTCGGCCCGGACCCGGAAGGCGCTGCGCAGGTCCGTCTTGCCCATCTCGACGAACTGCCCGTCGGGGACGAGCAGGGCGAGTGAGGCGTCCACGAACTCGCCGGCGAGGGAGTTCAGCACGATGTCCACGCCCCGGCCGTCGGTGGCCGCGCGGACCGCGGGGACGAACGACAGGTCACGGGAGTTCGCGAGGCGTTCCGGCGGGAGGCCCGCCTCGGCCACGGCGCCCCATTTGCCGGGGCTCGCGGTGCCGAACACGTGCAGCCCCCAGTGGTGGGCGAGTTGGATCGCGGCGCCGCCGACGCCGCCGGCGGCCGAGTGCACCAGCAGCCATTGGCCGGGCCGGGCGTCGGCGAGGTCGCGCAGGGCGTAGTAGGCGGTGAGGAAGACGGCGGGCACGGTGGCGGCCTGCGCGAAGTCCAGCCCCTCGGGGACGGGCGCGAGCAGCCGCCGGTCGGTGACGGCGACCGGTCCGATGCCGCCGGGGACGAGCCCCGTCACCCGGTCGCCGGGGCGTAGGTCGGCCACCGATTCGCCGGTGGCGAGCACGACGCCGGCCGCCTCGGTGCCGAGCTCGGCCTCGCCCGGGTACATGCCGAGGGCGAGCATGGCGTCACGGAAGTTGAGTCCGGCCGCCCGAACGGCGATCCGCACCTCGCCGGGCCCGAGGGGTTGCGGTGCCAGCGGACGGTGGACGAGGTCGTCGGCGACGCCGCTGCCGCCGGGGGCCAGCCGCCAGGGCCCGGCGGGGGCGGCGCCGAGTTCCGGACGGTAGGGGCGCAGCCGGGGCACCAGGACCTCGCCCTCGCGCAGGGCCAGCTGGGTTTCACCGGTGGCCAGGGCCGCGGAGAGTTCGCTGGTGGAGGGATCGCCGTCGAGCAGCACGACCCGTCCGGGTTCCTCCGCCTGCACGCTGCGGACCAGGCCCCACACCGCACCGCCGGCCGTGGCGGCCACCCCTTCCCCGGGGACCGCCTCGACGGCGTGTCGGGTCCGCACCACCAGGCGGGTGCCGTCCAGGCGGGGTTCGGCGAGGAGGGCGCGCAGGGTCTCGATCACTTCGCCGAGCGTGGCGCGCAGGCCCGCCGGGTCGTCGTCGGTGCCAGCCACGGGCACCACCAGCGCCGGCGGGGACGGGTGCCCGTCGTCGAGTGCCGTGCGGACGGCGGTCAGGTCCGGGTGGGCCGCGGAGCCCAGCTCCCAGTGGACCGCTGGGTCCGTGGGGCGGGCGTCGGGGTGCCCTTCCGGGGCCGGGCGCTCCCAGCGGACGGTGTGCAGCGGGTCCGCCCGCAAGGGCTCGGCGGTGCGGAACACCACCGCGTCGACGTCCGCGACGGGCCTGCCGTCGACGGTCCGCAGGGACACCGACACGGTGTCGTCGCCCCCGTGCCGCAGGAGGGCCCGTACCGTTTCCCCGTCTCCCACCGGGTGGTGGCGTCGGAAGCCGCGCCAGGTGAACGGGAGCCGCACCGCACCGTCGTCGGGGAACAGTCCGGCGACGGAGGCCGTGTGGAGGGCGGCGTCCAGCAGGGTCGGCGGGGTCCGGAAGCCGGGGCGCCCACCGGTGGGCAGCGGATCGAGGGAGAGTTCGGCGTGCACCTCGGTGCCGGACCGCCGGGCGGCCCGCACCCCGCGGAACGCCGGCCCGTACTGGTAGCCGCGCAGGGCGAGGCCGTCGTACAACTCCGTGACGTCGACGGGGGAGCCGTCGGCCACCGCCGGCCAGGGGGCGCCGGCCGGCTGCGGCTGCCCTAGGGCGGTGGTCAGGGTGCCGGCGGCGTGCGGGGTCCAGGCGGCGCCGAGCGGGTCGTCGTCCGCGGGGACCGGGCGGGCGTGGACGGTGAGGGCGCGTGCTCCGTCGCGCTCCGGAGGTCCGACGCCCACCTGGATCTCCACGGCGCCGTCGTCGCCGGCCCGGGTGTCCGGGGACAGCGTCAGGGGCTGTTGCAGGACCAGCTCCTCCAGCGTGGTCGCGCCGACCAATTCCCCCGCGAAGAGCGCGAGTTCCGCGAGCACCGCACCGGGCACGAGGACGGTGCCGTCCACGGTGTGGTCGGCGAGCCAGTGCTGTTCGTCCGTGGCGAGCCGGCCGAGCAGCAGCACGGTGTCGGTGTCCGCGGCCCGGACGGCGCCGGTCAGCAGGGGGTGCCCCACCGGGCGGGCGCCGTCGCCGGGCACCGCCGGGGCCGCGGGCACGACCGGGTCGAGCCAGTGCCGTTGGCGGTCGAAGGCGTAGGTGGGCAGCGGTGCCAGGCCCAGGCTGCGGGGGCCGGTGTGCGCGGTCCAGTCGACCGGGACGCCGTGCACCCACGCCTCGGCGACGGAGTGCAGCACCCGGTCGGGGCCGCCCTCGTCACGGCGCAGGGTGCCGAGCACCGCCGGGGTGCCGCCGCTCCCGGGCGCGGCGTCGAGCACGTCCTGGACGCCGACGCCGACCACCGGGTGCGGGCTGATCTCGATGAACACCTCGTGTCCGGCCTCCACGGCGCTCTCGACGGCGGTGCGCAGCCGCACGGTCTCTCGGAGGTTGCGGTACCAGTACGCGGGCTGCCCGAAGTCCGGTGCGCCCGGCGGCACGGCGGCACCGGTGACCGTCGAGTAGATGTCCGCGGCGAAGCCGTCGGGTGGTGTCACCTCGGGGAGCACGGAGAGGAGTTCGGCCTCCAGGCGCTCCACCTGCGCGGAGTGCGAGGCGTAGTCCACGTCGATCACTCGTACGCGTACGTCCAGGTCCACGAAGGCCCGCCGCACCTGTTCGACGGCCGCGACCTCGCCGGCCACGACGGTGGACCGGGGTCCGTTGACGGCGGCGACGCCCGCTGCCGCGCCGGACGCGACGAGCACGTCCCGTACGGTCGTTTCGTCGGCGGCGACCGACAGCATGGCTCCGCCGCCCGCCAGGGCGCGCAGGGACCGGCTCCGCAGTGCGGCGACCGCGGCCGATTCGGCCAGCGAGAGGGCGCCGGCGGCGCAGGCCGCCGCGATCTCGCCCTGGGAGTGTCCGATGACGCCGGCCGGTCGCACGCCGAAGGACTCCCACACCGCGGTGAGTCCGGTCATGGTGGCCCACAGCAGGGGTTGGACGACGTCCACCCGGCCGAGGTCGGCGTCGCCGGAGAGTGCCGTCACGAGGGACCAGCCGGTCAACGGGTCGAGGACTTCGGCGGCTTCGGCGATCCGGGCGGCGAACGCCGGTGACCGGTGCAGCAGTTCCCGGGCCATGCCCGGCCACTGGGCGCCCTGACCCGGATAGAGGAAGACGGGTGCCCTGGTCACGGGTGCGTGGCCGGACACCACGGACGGTGCCGGGGCGTCCTCGGCGACGGCGGTGAGTCCCACCAGGGCCTGTGCGTGGTCCTCGGCGATGACGACCGCGCGGTGGGGGAACACGGATCGGGTGTGGGCGAGTTCGGCGGCCACGTCCGGGAGTGCGGCGGCCGGCAGCCCCTCCAGGTGGGCCCGCAACCGGCGGGCCCCACCCCGGAGGGCAGCCGCCGACTTCGCGGACAGGACCAGGACGACCGGGTCGTGCCCGGTCGGGGTGACGGGCGTCCGCCGGGGCTCGGGGGCCGGCTCCGGCTCGGTGGTTTCCTCGGGCCGGTGGGTCGCCGGGGGTTCCTCGATGATGACGTGGGCGTTGGTGCCGCTCATGCCGAACGCCGACACCCCGAAGCGGCGCGGGCGTTCGCCGGGCGGCCAGGGGGTGTTCTCGGTGAGCAGGGCGAGCCCTCCGCGCTCCCAGTCCACGTGTCGGGTGGGTGCGTCGAGGTGCAGGGTGCGGGGCAGGGTGTGCCGCTCCAGTGCCTGGACCATCTTGATGATGCCGCCGACACCGGCCGCGGCCTGGGTGTGCCCGATGTTCGACTTCAAGGAGCCGAGCCACAGGGGCGGCCGGTCGGAGCGGCCCGCGCCGTAGGTGTCGAGGAGGGCCCCGGCCTCCACCGGATCGCCGAGGGTGGTGCCCGTGCCGTGGGCCTCCACCGCGTCGACGTCGGCGGGCGCCAACCGGGCGTTGTCCAAGGCCGCCTCGATCACCCGCTGCTGGGCGAGGCCGTTGGGGGCGGTCAGTCCGTTGCTGGCGCCGTCCTGGTTGGTCGCCGAGCCCCGCACCACGGCGAGCACGGGGTGGCCGTGGCGGCGCGCGTCGGACAGGCGCTCCACCAGGAGCAGCCCCACGCCCTCGCTGAATCCGGTGCCGTCCGCCGCGTCGGCGAAGGCACGGCAGCGACCGTCCGGGGAGAGTCCGCGCTGTCGGCTGAACTCGACGAAGGTGGCGGGCGTGGCCATCAGGGTGGCACCGCCCACCAGCGCGAGGTCGCACTCCCCGGCGCGCAGTGCGCCGGCCGCGAGGTGCAGCGCGACCAGGGAGGAGGAGCAGGCGGTGTCCACGGTGACGGCCGGGCCCTCCAGGCCGTAGGTGTAGGCGATCCGGCCGGAGGCGACACTGCCGGCGCTGCCGGTGCCGAGGTAGCCGCCGTGCTCCCGGGGGTCGGCCTGGACCCGTCCGCCGTACTCGGTGTAGATCAGGCCCACGTAGACGCCGGTGCGGGAGCCGCGCAGCGAGGTGGGGTCGATGCCGGCCCGTTGGAACGCCTCCCAGGAGGTTTCCAGGAGCAGCCGTTGTTGCGGGTCGGTGGCCCGGGCCTCCCGGGGGCTCAGCTCGAAGAAGTCGGCGTCGAAGTCGGCCGCGTCGTGGAGGAAGCCGCCGTGTCGGGCGTACGAGGTGCCGGGGTGGTCGGGGTCGTCGTGGAAGAGGCCGTCGAGGGCCCAGCCCCGGTCGTCGGGGAAGGTGCCGATGGCGTCGCCGCCGTCCTCCAGCAGCTGCCACAGCTGCTCGGGCGTGCTGACTCCGCCGGGGTAGCGGCAGCTCATCGAGACGATGACGACCGGGTCGTCCTCGGTGCCGCCGGCGGTGGTCGCCGGGGACGCGGTGCGGCGCCCGGTGGTCGGGCTGTCGGCGGCGAGGTGGCGGGCGACGGCACGCGGCGTGGGGTGGTCGAAGACCAGGGTGGTGGGGAGCCGGCGTCCCGTCACCTTGGCGAGGTGGTCGCGCAGTTGCACGGCCGTCATCGAGTCGAGGCCGAGGTCGCGGAAGGGCCGGTCGGGGTCGACGTCCC
Organism: Streptomyces sp. NPDC059816; assembly: GCF_042732055.1. NCBI lineage: Bacteria > Bacillati > Actinomycetota > Actinomycetes > Kitasatosporales > Streptomycetaceae > Streptomyces > Streptomyces sp. NPDC059816. The sequence continues at coordinate 59,384 of NZ_JBHWIQ010000013.1, read as the reverse complement.
GGGGCGAGTCGTACGCCAGGATGCCGGCGACGGCCCGGGTGACCGTCTTCAGCAGGTCCTCGGGGTCGAGGGCCGTCGCGGGCGCCGCCTCGGCGGGTGGGGCGACGATCAGCCGCCGGGCCGAGGTGGCGGGGGTGGTCGCGGGCTCCGGGAGGGGGCCGTCCAGGGTACGGAGGCGGATCTCGCCCACGGTGAGCACGACACGTCCTTCGGCGTCGGTGGCGGTGACCGACAGGGCGGCGGGTCCGTGCCGGGTGACGCGCACCTCGGTCACCGGCACGCCCGGCAGATGGGCCCGGACGTCCGTCCAGACGAAGGGCAGGGTGACGGTGTCCGGCTCGGTGGTGGGGCCGGCCAGGAACGCCGCTTGGAGCGCCGCGTCCAGCTCCGCCGGGTGGACGGCGTACCCCGGTTCGCCGTCCGCGGTGGTCCCCGCCGTGGACGCGCGGGGTCGCGGTCCGGGGGCGACCTCGGCGAGGACGGTGGTGCCGTCGCTGCGGACCGTGCGCACGGAGCGCAGTACGGGTGCGTAGTGCACGCCCCGGGCCTCCAGGGCGTCGTATCCCGCGGCCGCGTCGAGGAGTGCGCCGTCGTCGGGTCCGTCCCCTTCGGGCTCGGGGGCGGGGGGTCCGTCCGCGGTCAACCGTCCGGTGGCGTGCAGCAGCCAGGGGTCCCCGTCGTCCCGCCGGGAGTGCACGGTGACGGTCGCCTCGTCGTCGTCCTGCGCCTGGACCGCCACCTGGAGCCGGACGGGCCCGTCGGTGGGGACGTCGACGGGGGCGAGCAGGGTCAGCTCCCGTACGTGGGGCAGGCCGACCCGCTGTCCGGCCGCGAGCGCGAGTTCGGCGAGTGCGCTGGCCACCAGGAGGGTGCGGTCGCCGAGTCGATGGGCGCGGGCCCAGTGCGCGGCGCCGGCGGGAACCTCCCCGGAGAACAACACCCCCTGTCCGTCGGCTCGTTCGACGGCGACGCCGAGCAGCGGATGCCTGCCGACCACGGGGGCGGTCGGGGTGCCTCCCACGGTTCGGGTGTCGAGCCAGTAGCGCCGCTCCTGGAACGCATACGTCGGCAGGGCCACGGTGCGGGCACCGGGGGGTTCCGGCCACCGGACGGCGACCCCGCTCGCGTACGCCTGGGCCGCGGCGGTGAGGAGTTGGTCCGCTCCCCCCTGGTCACGGCGGAGGGTCGCGGTGGCGTGCGCCTCGACGTCCGCGTCCTCGAAGGTGTCCTGGAGGGCGGTGACCAACACCGGGTGGGCGCTGACCTCCAGGAAGTGACGGTGTCCCGCGTCCAGCAGGCCGCGCACGGTGTCGGCGAGCAGGACCGGTTCGCGCAGGTTCGCGTACCAGTAGGCGGCGTCCAGGGTCGTGGTGTCGCTCGCCGAGGTCGCGGCGGTCACCGTGGAGTGGAAGGGCACCGTGGCGGGGCGGGGGCGCAGCGCGGCGAACTCGGTGAGCAGCGCGGGCCGCAGGGACTCGACCGCGGGCGAGTGGGAGGCGTAGTCGACGGGAATGCGGCGCGCCCGCAGCCCTTGGGCCCGCACGGCGGAGACGAACGCGGCGACGGCCTCGTCAGCGCCGGAGACGACGGTGCTGCGGGGGCCGTTGACGGCGGCGACCTTGAGGTCCGGGCGGCCACCGAGGCGCTGCTCCACCTCGTCGGCGGGCAGCTCGACGGAGGCCATCGTCCCGGTCCCGGCGAGGGCCAGCAGCGCTTTGCTGCGCCGGGCGACCAGGGCGGCGGCGTCATCGAGGTCGAGGGCACCGGCGACGTAGGCGGCGGCGATCTCCCCCTGTGAGTGGCCGACGACGGCGGCGGGTTCCACTCCGAGGGAGCGCCAGGCGGCGGCGAGCGAGACCATGACGGCGAAGAGGGCGGGTTGGACGACGTCGACGCGGTCGAGTGCGTGGGCGTCGTCCCCGGCCCGGGCCACCACATCGAGCAGGTCCCAGTCGGTGTGCGGGGCCAACGCCGCCGCGCAGCGGGTCAGTTCGGCTCGGAAGGGTTCGGAGGAGGCGAGTAGTTCCCGGGCCATGCCGGCCCATTGGGAGCCTTGGCCGGGGAAGACGAAGACCGGTCGTACGGGGCCCGTCGACTCGCCGCGTGCGGTGCGGCGCGAGGGCACGTCGTCGGCGAGGGCGGTGAGGGCGCGGGTGAAGTCCTCCGGGGTGCGACCGACGGCGACCGCGCGGTGCGGCAGGGCGGCGCGGCCGGTGCGCAGGGTGTGCGCCACGTCGAGCGGGGACAGGTCGGGGTGGTCCGTGAGGTGGTCGCGCAGCCGGGTGATCTGCTCGTCCAGGGCCCGTTCGTCGTGGCCGGACAGCAGCCAGGCGAGGGGGTCGTCCACCGGGTCCGGTGCGGCGGCGTCGGGGGCCGGGGGCGCGGGTGCCGGTGGGGCTTCGACGACGATGTGGGCGTTGGTGCCGCTGATCCCGAACGAGGACACCGCGGCCCGGCGCGGCCGGTCGCGGTCGGGCCAGGGCCGTCGGGCGGTGAGCAGGGCGACTCCGCTGTCCTCCCAGGCCACGTGCGGGGACGGCGTGTCGATGTGCAGGCTGGCCGGCAGCACCCCGTGGCGCATGGCCTGGATCATCTTGATGAGGCCGCCGACACCGGCCGCGGCCTGGGTGTGCCCGATGTTCGACTTCAACGAGCCGAGCCACAGCGGGTCGTCGGCCGGGCGGCCCCTGCCGTACGTGGCGATGAGGGCGGACGCCTCGACGGGGTCCCCGAGTCCGGTTCCGGTGCCGTGTCCCTCGACGGCGTCCACCTCGGTCGGTCCGAGGCCCGCATCGGCGAGGGCGGCCCTGACGACGCGTTGTTGGGCGGAGCCGTTGGGGGCGGAGAGCTGGGTGCTGGCGCCGTCGGAGTTGACGGCGCTGCCCCGCAGGACGGCGAGCACGGGGTGCCCGGCGGCGACCGCGTCGGAGAGCCGTTCGACGAGGACGAGGCCGGCGCCCTCGGCCCACCCGGTGCCGTCCGCGCCGGCCGCGTACGCCTTGCAACGGCCGTCCGGGGAGAGTCCGCGCTGTCGACTGAACTCGACGAAGGTGGCCGGGGTCGCCATCACGGTGGCGCCGCCGGCCAGCGCCATCCGGCAGTCGCCGCGGCGCACCGCCTGCGCGGCGTAGTGCAGGGCGACGAGCGAGGAGGAGCAGGCCGTGTCGACGGTGACGGCGGGGCCTTCGAGCCCGAAGGCGTAGGCCACCCGGCCGGAGGCTATGCTGCCGGCGCTGCCGGTGCCGATGAACCCTTCGAAGCCCTCGGGCGCCCGGGTGTGGCGGGAGCCGTAGTCGCCGTACATGACGCCGGCGAAGACCCCGACGGGCTGCCCCGACAGGGACCGCGGGTCGATGCCCGCGCGCTCGAACGCCTCCCAGGCCGTCTGGAGCAGCAGCCGTTGCTGCGGGTCGATGGTGAGGGCCTCACGGGGGCTGATGCCGAACAGGGCGGCGTCGAAGTCGGCGGCGTCGTGGAGGAAACCCCCCTGGTCGGTGTAGGTGGTGCCCTCCTTCGCCGGGTCGGCGTCGAGCAGTCCGTCGAGCGGCCAGCCGCGGTCGTCGGGGAACGACCCGATGGCGTCGGTGCCCGCGGCCACGAGTCGCCACAGGTCTTCGGGCGAGCGCACACCACCGGGGTAGCGGCATGCCATGCCGACGATCGCCAAGGGTTCCCCGGCGGCGCGCTCGACCTCTTCGAGGCGCGCCCGGGCGCGCAGCAGGTCGGCGGTGGTGCGTCTGAGGTAGTCGCGGAGCCTGTCTTCGTTCGCCATCGCTACACCGCTCTCCGAAGGTCGGTCAGTGTTCGAGTTCTCGGTCCAGCAGCCCGAAGAGGTCGTCGTCGGAAGCTGAATCCATGCCAAAGTCGGCCGGGTCGGTGGCCTCCCCCGCGGGGTCGGCGAGCCGTCCCAGTGCGGCTTCCAAGGCCACGACGAGCGCGGCGCGTTGCTCGTCGTCGGGGGTGAGTCCGGCCGCCGAGTCCACCCAGTCGCCGAGGGCGGACGCGTCGAAGACGGTCGACGGGGCGGCGCTGAGGGCGCTGAGGTGGTCGCTGAGGGCGCGGACGGTGGGGTGGTCGAAGAGCACCGTGGCGGGGAGCCGTTCCCCGAGTTCGGTGCCGAGTCGATTGCGCAGTTCGATGGCGGTGAGCGAGTCGAGTCCCAGGTCGAACAGGCCCCGGTCATCGGGTACGTGGACGGATTTCGGAAGGCCGAGGACTTCGGCGACGGCGCCGGTGACGGTGGACCGGACCAGGGCGCGGGCGGCGTCACTGTCCAGCCCTGCCACGCGCTCGGCCAGCGGGACGTGCGTGGCGCGGGCGGCAGCGGGCCGGGGCGGCAGCAGTTCGGCCAGGAGCTCCGGCGGGTCCTCGGGCCGCCGTGCGAGTGCTGCCGGGTCGAACCGGGCGGGCACCAGCAGGGCGGGGGCGTCGTCGCCGAGGCCGAGCGCGGTGTCGAGCAGGGCGAGGCCGTCGGCCGTGGACAGGGCACGGATGCCGAGCCGTTCGATCCTGGCCCGGGCGGCGGCGTCGAGCGAGGCGGCCATGCCGCCGGAGCGCTCGGCGTGCGCGGATTTCTCCGTGGTCTCGGTCGGCTCGGTGGGCTCGGTGTCCCACAGACCCCAGGCCAGCGAGGTGCCGGGCCGCCCGGCGGCGGTGCGCCGCTGGGCGAGGGCGTCCAGATGGGCGTTGGCCGCGGCGTAGCCGGCCTGCCCGGCGTTCCCGAGGACACCGGCGACGGAGGAGAACAGCACGAACGCGGTGAGCGGCGCGTCCGCGGTGGCCCGGTCGAGTTGGGTGGCGGCATCGACCTTGGGGCGCAGCACCCGGTCCAGGCGCTCGTCGGTGAGGTGGTCCAGCACGGCGTCGTCGAGGGTTCCGGCCGCGTGGAGGACGGCGGTCAGCGGGTGCGCGGGATCGACGGTGGCGACGAGGGCGTCGACGGCGGGTCCGTCGGCGAGGTCGCAGGCGGCGGTCCGCACCCGGGTCGTACCGCGGGACCGCAGTGCTTCGGCCAGGTCGCGCAGGGCGGGGTCGGTGTCGCCGCGCCGGCTCACCAGGAGCAGGTGCCGGACGCCGTGGTGTTCGGTGAGGTGGCGGGCCACGGCGGAGCCGAGTGCGCCGCCGGCTCCGGTGACCAGGACCGTGCCGTCGCCGAAGCGGGGGGTCGCGCCGGTCCGTGGGGCGAGCGGGACCAGCCGGGGCGTGAGGGCGCGCCCCCGGCGCAGCGCGAGTTGGCCCGGGCGGGCGGCGACGGCGCGCGGGAGCAGGGCGAGGGAGTCGTCGTGGCCGTCGGTGTCGATGAGGCTGAGGCGTCCCGGGTGCTCGTGCTGGGCCGAGCGCACCAGGCCCCACAGCGGCGCCTGGGCGAGTCCCGGCAGCGTTTCCGTGCCGTCGACCGCGACGGCGCCCCGGGTCAGGACGACCAGGTGGGTGCGTTCGGGAAGGGTGAGGATCAGGTCCCGGACGGTCTTCAGGTTCCGGCGTACGTCGTCCTCGGCGACGACGGCGAGCACGGTGTCCTCGCTGCCGTCCGGCGCGTCGACCACGGGGAACGGCAGGGGGGCCGCCGTGTCGGTTCCGCGGACGACGGCGACGACCCTGGCGTCGTGCGGGGCGGTGTCGAGCGATTGGGTGCGCCAGAGCACCTGGTGCAGGAGGCCGGCGCCGGCGCGTCGGGTGCGCAGGGCGGTGGTGGGCACCGGGCGCAGCAGGACCTCGTCGACGGTGAGCACGGGGTGGCCGCGATCGTCGGCGACGTCCAGGGCGAACGCGGCGGCCGAGGTCCGTCGGATCCGTACTCGCAGCGCTCCGGACGGGGTGCGGTGCAGTCGGATGCCGCGCCAGCCGTAGGGGACGTCGATCCGGGGACCGTCGGCGTCGGTGGGTGCCCGGTCCGGGTTGCGCAGGGCATCGGCGAGCCAGGCGTGCAGGGCGGCGTCGAGCTGGGCGGGGACCGGGGCCGTGCCGGTGTCCACCTCCGCGTAGAGGGTGTCGTCCTCGGTCCACAGGGCGCGCAGGCCCTGGAAGGCGGGACCGTACGTGTAGCCGTGCTCCGCGAACTCGGCGTACACGTCCCCGAGTCGTACGCCGTGCGCGGTCGCCGGGCGGTCGCCGGTCCAGGTGACAGGGGGCGGGGTGGTGTCGAGGGTGGCCTCGGCGTGCAGGGTCCACGGGGTGTCCTTGCCGGCCCGGGCGTGGACCCGGACGCCGTGGCCCTCGACGGTGACTCGTAGGTGCACCGGGGCGGGTCCGTCGACGAGGAGCGGTGCGTGCAGGGTGAGTTCGGCGACCGTGTCGGCGTCGTGCCGGGGTGCGAGTCGGGCGATCAGGTCGAGGAGCGCGGTGGCGGGCAGTACGGGGGTGCCGTGCAGTGCGTGGTCGGCGAGCCAGGGGTCCCGGTGCGGGGACAGGACGCCGGTGTACACGGTGCGCCCGCCGTCGGGGTCGGTGATCGCGGCCGACAGCAGCGGGTGGTCGGGGTCGTCGGCGCCGATGCCCGTCGCGGTGGTGGTGCCGCCGGGCGGGGGCGCCAGCCACAGGCGTTCGCGCGCGAACGGATACGTGGGCAGCGGGACGGTCACGGCGCCGGGGCCCAGCAGCGCCGGCCAGTCCCAGTCGACGCCGGCGACATGGGCCGCGGCGACGAACGACCAGAGGGCGGACAGGTCCTCCCGTTTGCGGTCGAGGGCGGCGACGGCGGTGGTGTCGTCACCGAGGTCGCACTGGTCGGCCATCGCGGTGAGTGCGGCGTCCGGGCCGATCTCCAGGAAGCGGGTCGCGCCCAGGGCGCGCAGCCGGTGGAGGGCATCCGCGAACCGTACGGTGCCGCGGACCTGGGCGGCCCAGTGCGCCGCGGAGCCGAGGGCGGGGGCGTCGGTCTCGCGCCCGGTGAGCGTGGAGACGACGGTGGTGTGGGGTGCGGTGGCCCGTAGTCCGTGCAGCGAGGCGCGGAACGTGTCGAGCATCGGGTCCATGTGGGCGGAGTGGAAGGCGTGGCTGACGGGGAGCCGTTTGGTGCGGTGGCCGTGGGCGGCGAGTGATTCCAGGAGGTCCCCGAGCGGCTCCGGGTCCCCGGACAGGACGAGTGAGCCAGGTGCGTTGACGGCGGCGACGTCCACCCGGCCGTCGGTCCCGGCCAGGGCCGACTCGACGGCGTCGAGGTCCGCTTGGACCGCGGCCATCAGTCCCCCGCCGGGCAGTTGCCCCATGAGTCGGCTGCGGGTGACCACGAGGTGTGCGGCGGCGGGGAGGTCCAGGGCGCCGGCGAGGTGCGCGGCGGTAATCTCGCCGAGGGAGTGGCCGGCGAGCAGCGGCGCGCTCAGGCCCCAGCCCGCGAGCAGCCGGAACAGGGCGACTTCCAGGGCGAACAGCGCGGGTTGGGTGTTCTGGGTGAGGTCCAGGTCGACGGCGGGGTCGGCGTCCACGGCTGCGCGGACATCGGGACCGCCGGCCGCGCGCACGGCTTCGGCCACCTCGTCGAAGGCGCTCGCGTACGCCGGGAAGGCCCGGTGCAACGCGGCGCCCATGCCGGTGCGTTGGCTGCCCTGTCCGGTGAACAGCAGGGCCGTTTCGCCGCGGACCGGGGCGCCGGTGACGAGCGCGGGGAAGGCGTCGGGACCGGGCCTCGTCCCGGTGGCGACGTGGTCGAGGCCGGTGAGCAGTTCGGTCAGGTCGCGGCCGAGGACCACGGCCCGCCGTTCGAAGGCGGTCCGGGTGGTCGCCAGGGACAACGCCACGTCGACGGGGCGCGGTCCGGGTTCGTCGCGGACCCGTCGGGCCAGTCGGGCGGCCTGTTCCCGTAGCCCCTCGTCGGTGCGGGCGCTCAGGACCCACGGCACGACCCGTGCGTCCCTGTTGCCCTCCCGGGAGGACTGTGGCTCGGGAGCGGCCGGGTCCTCGCCCTGTTCCAGGATCACATGGGCGTTGGTGCCGCCGATGCCGAACGAGGACACGGCGGCCCGCCGCGGCCCGCCGCCCTCGGGCCAGGCGGTGGTGCGGGCGGGCACGCTCACGGCGCCGCGCGTCCAGTCGACGTGTTCGGAGAGCCGGTCCAGGTGGAGGGTGCCGGGCACCTCGCCGTGCCGCATGGCGAGGACCACCTTGATGATGCCGGCCACCCCGGCGGCGGCCTGGGTGTGCCCGAGGTTGGACTTGACGGAGCCCATCAGCAGGGGTCCGCGGGGGCCGCGTTCGCTGCCGTAGGTGTGCAGGACGGCGCCCGCTTCGATGGGGTCGCCGAGCCGGGTGCCGGTGCCGTGCGCCTCCAGGACGTCGACGTCCCGGGGACGTAGCCCCGCGGTGTCGAGGGCGCTGCGGATGACGCGTTCCTGGGCCGTGCCGTTGGGTGCGGTGAGTCCGTTGCTGGCGCCGTCCTGGTTGACCGCCGAGCCGCGCAGCACGGCGAGGACCCGGTGGCCGGCGCGGCGGGCGTCGCCGAGTCGTTCCAGGACGAGGAGCCCCGCGCCCTCCGCCCAGGCGGTGCCGTCCGCCCGCGCGGAGAAGGGCTTGCAGCGGCCGTCGGGGGCGAGCCCGCGTTGTCGACTGAACTCGACGAAGGTGGCCGGGCTGGCCATCACGGTGGCTCCGCCGGCGAGGGCGAGGGAGCATTCGCCCAGCCGCAGGGCCTGGGCGGCCTGGTGCACCGCCACCAGCGAGGAGGAGCAGGCCGTGTCGACGGTGACCGCGGGGCCCTCCAGTCCCAGGGTGTACGAGACCCGACCGGAGGCGACGCTGCCCGCGCTGCCGCTGACGAGGTACCCCTCCAGGTCGGGGGCGGCGCCCCGGTGCTGGTGGAGGCGGGCGCCGTAGTCGGCGTACATGAGGCCGACGAAGACGCCGCTGTCGGTGCCGCGCAGCCGCGTCGGGTCGATGCCGGCGTCCTCGACGGCCTCCCACGCGGTCTGGAGCAGCAGCCGCTGCTGCGGGTCGACGGCGAGGGCTTCGCGGTGGCTGATGCCGAAGAAGCCGGGGTCGAACTCGGCCGCGTCGTGGAGGAAGCCGCCGTGCCGGGCGTACGAGGTGCCGGGGTGCTCCGGGTCGGGGTCGAAGAGGTCGGGGTCCCAGCCGCGGTCCGTGGGGAACTCGGTGATCGCGTCGGTGCCGGAGGCCAGCAGCCGCCACAGGTCGTCGGGGGTGCGGACACCACCGGGGAACCGGCAGGCCATGCCGACGATCGCGATCGCGTCCTCGGCCGGGTCGGCCGCGGGGGTGCCGGGCCGTGGGTGCGAGGGGGCGGCGGGGTCGGTGACGTCCGTGGTGAGCGTGTGCGTGTGGTGGATCAGGGCGGCGGGGTTGGGGTGGTCGAAGACGACGGTCGCGGGGAGGTCCAGACCGAGGTCGGTGTTGATCCGGTTGCGTAGCTCCACGGCGGTCAGGGAGTCGAAACCGAGGTCGATGAAGGCGCGTTCGGGGTCGACGGCGGTGCCCGCCGGGTGGCCGAGGACCTCGGCGACGGCGTCGAGCACGACCCGGGCGACGTCCGGCCCCGTGCCCCGGTCGACCGGGGCCGCTGCCGGCACGGCGCCGGGTCGGCGGGGCGGGGCGGTGGCCCGGGGGTCGAGGCCGGCGGCGGTCACCGTGGTCAGGTCGAGGCGCAGGGCCCGGTCGAGCAGGGTGAGGGCGGCTTCGGGCGGCATGGGTCGGATGCCGGCGCGGGCGAGGCGGGCGACGTCACGTGCGGCGAGTTCGCCGGCGAGACCGCCGTCGGTGTCCCACAGGCCCCAGTGGACGGTGAGCGCCGTCCGCCCGGCGTGCCGGCGCTCGTGCGCGACGGCGTCGAGGGCGGCGTTGGCGGCGCCGTAGCTGCCCTGCCCGGCGGTGCCGAGGACCGCGGCCACGGAACCGAAGAGCACGAACGCGTCCAGTTCGGTGCCCCGGGTCAGCTCGTCCAGGTGGCGCGCCGCCACGGCCTTGGGGGCGAGGACCCGGGCGAGCGCCTGCGGGGTGAGTCGCGCGGCGACGGTGTCCTCGGCGATCCCGGCGGTGTGCACGACGGCGGCGAGGGGGCCGTCCAGCGTGTCGAGCAGGGCGCTGAGGGCCGCCCGGTCGCCGAGGTCGCAGGCACGGACGTCGACCCGGGCGCCCAGCGCGGTCAGTTCGGCCACGGCCGCGGGGGCGTCGGGGTGCTCGGGGCCGCGCCGGGAGACCAGGAGCAGTCGGCGGGCTCCGTGGTGGGTGACCAGATGGCGTGCGGTCAGCCGGCCGAGCGTGCCGGTGCCTCCGGTGACCAGGACCACGCCGCCCGCGCTGCTCAACGGCCAGGTCCCGGGCGGGGGCCCCTCGGGGTCCTGGGCGCTCCCCGGTGCCGGGTCGGCGTCCGGCACCGGGGTGGCGTCCGTCAAGGGGGTCAGCCGGGGCAGGTGCACCGTGCCGTCACGCACCGCCGCCTGCGGCCAGCGGGCGGCCACTGCGGCGAGCAGGGCGTCGTCGTGGGTGCCGTCGGTGTCCACCAGGGCGAAGCGCCCCGGATGTTCGGCCTGCACGGCGCGGACGAGTCCCCAGGCCGCGGCAGTGCCCGCGGACATCGACTCCCGTTCCGTGAGGGCCAGTCCACGGGTGACGACCACCAGCGGAGCGGGCGCGTCAGCCGCGAGCCGTGCCACGACCGCGGCCCGTACGGCTTCGGCGGCCGGCAGCGGATCACCGGCGTCCATGGTCGCCGCCTCGGGCAGGACGAGGACGTCGGGGACCGCGGACGGCTCGGCAGGGGGCGGCTCGGTAGCGAACGGCTCGGCGGCGGGCTCCCAGTCCGTCCGGTACAGCTGCGCTTCGGCGGGCAGCGGGCGCAGGGCCAGACGTTCGACGGTGAGCACGGGCTCGCCGTCCGCGGTCGTGAGGTCGAGGCGGTACGCGTCGGGGCCCACGGGTGCCAGGCGCGCCGTCACCCGGGTCGCCCCGCGCCGGTGCAGCCGTATCCCGTCGAGGGCGTACGGGACGAGCCGCGGGCCGCCGTGGGCGTGCAGCGGCAGGACGTGCAGGGCGGCGTCCAGCAGCACCGGGTGGAGGCCGAACCGGTCGGTGCCCCGTACCGTCGACGGGGTCTGTGCCTCGGCCCTCAGGTGGTCGCCGGCACGGCTGGCGACGGTCAGCCCCTGGAAGGCCGGGCCGTACGCGTACCCGGACCCGTCGAGCTGCTGGTAGGTCGCCGCGCGGTCGCCCAGGTCGAGCCGGACGGCCGAGGCGGGGTCCGGTTCCCCGGGCACCGGTGCGGCGGGGTCCGCCGGGTCGGTGGGGACGGCCCTGTCGGTGAGGACGGCGGTGGCGTGCACGGTCCAGGTGTCGTCGGCGTCCCTGGCCCGTACGGCGAGTTCGCCCTCGGCGTTGACGCTCACCTGGAGCGGGACGTCCGCGGTGGTGGTCAGCTCCAGCGGGGCCCGGACCAACAGCTCCCGCAGCGCGGGGCGGCCCAGGGCGTCGCCCGCCGCCAGGGCGAGTTCCAGGAACGCCGCGGCCGGGACCAGGGTCCGCCCGTCGATGCGGTGCTCGGACAGCCACGGTTGCCGCCGCGGAGACAGGACGCCGGTGAACAGCAGTGTTTTGTCCGGGAGTTCGGTCGATCCGGCGAGCAACGGGTGAGCGCTGGCCTGCAAGCCGAAGGCCTCGGCACTGCCCTCCTCTTCGGGTGCGTCGAGCCAGTAGCGCCGGGTCTCGAAGGGGTATCCGGGGAGGTCGACCAGACGGGCGCCGACGAGGTCCGCGGTGCGGTCGACCTCGATGCCCGCGACCTGGAGCCGGTTCAACGCCGTTCGTACGGTGTCCCGTTCGGGCTTGCCGGGCCGGAGGAAGGGGACGGTGACGAGGTCGTCGGCCGGACCGGTCCGCCCGGTCTCGGCGGCGAGGGCGGCCAGGGTGCCGTCGGGGCCGAGTTCCACGAAGCGGGTGACGCCGAGCGCGACCGCGGTGCGTACCGCGTCCGCGAACCGTACGGGACGACGGAGCTGCCGTACCCAGTACTCCGGGGTGGACAGCTCCCGCGCGTCGGCGAGGGCTCCGGTGACGGTGGAGATCACGGGGGTGTCGGCGGTGTGGAAGGTCAGCGGGGCGAGCGCCGCACGGAACTCGTCGAGCACGTCGTCCATGTGCGCGGTGTGGAAGGCGTGACTGACCTTGAGCCGGGACGCCTTGTGGCCGGCTTCCTTCCAGTGCCGCACCAACCGGTCCACGGCGTCCGCCGCACCGGCGAGCACCACGGCCCCGGGCCCGTTGACGGCGGCCAGTTCGACCGCGCCGCCCGTCGACGCCAGCAGTTCGGCCGCCTGCTCCTCCGAGGCGGCGAGGGCCGCCATCGCCCCGCCCGGAGGTGCGGACTGCATCAGCCGTCCGCGGGTGGCGACCAGGGCGCAGGCGTCGGGCAGGTCGAGGACCCCGGCCAGGTGGGCGGCGGCCACCTCGCCCACGGAGTGCCCCAGGACGAAGTCGGGCCGTAGGCCGTAGGACTCGGCGAGGCGGTGCAGCGCCACTTCCACGGCGAACAGGGCGGGTTGGGCGCGCCGCGTCTCGCGCAGCACCTCGGCGTCCCCGGTGAGCAGGGCGCGCAGCCCGATGTCGAGCAGCGGATCGAGGTGGCTGGCTACGGCGTCGAAGGCTGCGGCGTACACCGGGGAACGGTCGAGGAGTTCGCCGCCCATGCCGATGCGTTGGGCGCCCTGCCCGGAGAAGAGGAACGCCAACCGCGCGTCGGAGGCGGCCCGGCCGACCACCGCCCGCGGGTGCCGCCGGCCGTCGCGCACCGCGCCGAGCGCGGCCAGCACGTCCGGGTCGGCGTCGATGACCGCCCGGTGCGCGAACCGGGCCCTGCGGTCGAGGGTGTGGGCGACGTCGACGGGTCGGAGCGTCGGGGTCGCCGCGAGGGCGTCGTGGAGTGCGGCGGCCTGCGACCGGAGCGCGGTGGCGGTCTTGGCGCTCAGCAGGAACGGTGCGGGCGACGACGGGTCGGGGTCCGTACCGGGGTCACGGGTGTCCACCGGCAGCGTGCTGTCCGGTTCTTCTTCGGGTGCTTGTTCGAGGATGACGTGGCTGTTGGTCCCGCTGATCCCGAACGACGACACCCCCGCCCGCCGCGGCCTCCCCCGATCCGGCCACACCCTCGACTCCCCCAACAACTCCACACCCGAACCCACCCACTCCACCCGCGACGACGGCACCTCCACATGCAACGTCCGCGGCAACACCCCCGCACCCAACGCCATCACCGCCTTAATCACCCCACCCACACCCGCAGCCGCCTGCGCATGCCCCACATTCGACTTCAACGACCCCAACCACAACGGCACACCACCACCACGACCACCCCCAAACACCTCCACCAACGCCCCCACCTCAATCGGATCACCCAACACCGTCCCCGTCCCATGCGCCTCCACCACATCCACCTCACCCCCCACCAAACCCGCATCCACCAACGCCCGCCCCAACACCTCCACCTGCGCCCGACCACTCGGCGCCGTCAACCCATTCGACGCACCATCCTGATTCACCGCAGAACCCCGCACCACCGCCCACACCCGATGCCCCAACCGCCGCGCCACCGACAACCGCTCCACCACCAACACACCCACACCCTCACCCCACCCCGTACCCCCCGCACCCTCACCAAACGACCGGCACCGACCATCCACCGACAACCCCCGCTGCCGCGAAAACTCCACGAAGGTCCCGGGGGTGGCCATGACGGTGACGCCGCCGGCCAGTGCGGTGGTGCACTCTCCCGAGCGCACCGCGCGCACGGCGAGGTCGAGGGCCACCAACGACGAGGAGCACGCCGTGTCCACCGTCAACGCCGGCCCCCGCAAACCCAACACGTACGCGATCCGACCCGACGCCACACTGGACTGGTTGCCGGCGAGCAGCAGCCCCTCGACCTCCTCGGGGGCGGTCCGCAGGCGCGTGGCGTAGTCGTCGTACATGGCGCCGATGAAGACTCCCGTGTCGGAGCCCTTCAGCGAGTGGGGGTCGATGCCCGCCCGCTCCAACGCCTCCCAACTGACCCGGAGCAGCAACCGCTGCTGCGGGTCGGTGGCCAGTGCCTCACGCGGGCTCATCCCGAAGAAGTCGGCGTCGAACTCGGCCGCGTCGTAGAGGAATCCACCGCTTCGGGTGTACGTGGTGCCCTTGTGGTCGGGGTCGGGGTCGTAGAGGGTGTCGAGGTTCCAGCCGCGGTCGGTCGGGAACGGCCCGATCGCATCCACCTCGTCCATGACCAACCGCCACAGGTCCTCCGGCGACTCCACACCCCCCGGGAAACGGCACCCCATCCCCACGATCACCACCGGATCGTCGTCCACCGCCCCCCGCACCGGAACCACCACCGACTCCGGCGCCCGCTCCGGTGGCGGGCCGTCGAGACGGGTCAGGAGGTGTGCGGCGAGTGCGGTGACGGTGGGGTACTCGAACACCACCGTCGCGGGGAGGGTGAGTCCGGTGAGCCGGGCGAGCCGGTTGCGCAGTTCGACGGCGGTCAGCGAGTCGAAGCCTAGGTCCTTGAACGCCCGCTCGGCGTCGACGCCTTCGGTGTTTCCGCTTCCGTGTCCGAGGACGACGGCCGCCTGTTCCCGCAGCAGTGCGGTGACGGTGCGTTCCCGGTCGTGGGCGGGGGTGTCGGCGAGCAGCGTCGCCCAGGCGCCGCCGGTGGCGGTGCCGCGGCGGACGGTCGTCGGAATGCGCACCAGTTGGCCGAACAGCGGCCGGAGTTGACCTTGGGCCGCCTCCTGGCGCAGCACGCCCCCGTCGAGCGGCGACACCACCGTGTGCGGTCGGACCGCTCGGAGGAGGGCGTCCAGGCCCCGTTCGGTGGTGACCGGCCCGACGCCGTACCGGGCGAGCCGGACGCGGTCGGCGGCGCCGAGGTGTCCGGTGAGCGCGCCGGTCTCCTCCCACAGTCCCCAGGCGAGGGAGACCGCGGGCAGCCCGTGGGAGCGGCGGTGGACGGCGAGGGCGTCCAGGAAGGTGTTGCCGGCGGAGTAGTTGGCCTGTCCGGGGGCGCCGGCGACGGCCACCGCGGAGGAGAACAGCACGAACGCTTCGAGGGGCAGGTGCGCGGTCAGTTCGTGCAGCAGCCAGGCCGCGTCCACCTTGGGGCGCAGTGCCCGGGTCAGCTGCTCCCCGGTCAGTTCGGTGACGGTGGCATCCGCCAGGGCGCCGGCGGCGTGGACCACCGTACGGAGCGGGCGGTCCGCCGGGAGGGCGGCCAGCAGTTCGGTGAGGTCCGTGCGATCGGTGACGTCGCAGGCGGTCACCGTCACCTCGGCGCCGGCCGCGCGCACCTCCGCGACCAGCGCGTCCGCCCCGGGCGCGGCCGGTCCGGTGCGGCTGACGAGCAGCAGGTGCGGGGGGCCGGGGCGGGCGGCGAGGTGGCGGGCGACCAGGGCGCCCAGGGCGCCGGTGCCACCGGTGATCAGCACGGTGCCGGCGGCTTCACCGGTGCCGGTTGCTTCGCCGGTGTCGGGGTCGGTGCCTTCGCCGGTGGTGGGGGCGGCGGCGCGCCAGGCGGGCTGCGGCTCGGGGTCGAGGTCGTGTTCGGCGAGCCGCGGAACGTGGACGCGTCCGCCCCGCAGCGCGGACTCCGGTTCGCCGTGGTCACCGACGAGGAGCGCCGCGTCGGCGGGTCCGTCGGTCTCCACGAGGGCGAACCTGCCGGGGTGCTCGGCGGCGGCGGTGCGCAGCAGCCCCCGCACGGGCGCCGTGGTGAGGTCTCCGGTGCGCAGCACCACATGGAGGGGCACCCGCTCGCCGGCGGGATGCGCGAGCCAGCGTTGGAGCAGGGCGAGGACGGCGGCGGTGTGGGCGTGCGCCCGGGCGGGAACGCCGGCGTGGTCCTCCGACTGCGGGTCGGTGACGGGGACGAGCACCGCGGTGGGCAGGGTGTCCCGGTCGAGCAGCGCCTCCGGGTCCTCGACGGTTTCGGCGCCGGTCACCAGTGCGGTGTCGCCGAGGCCGGCCAGCACCAGCGGGGTTTGGGTGGCGGGCCCCGCGGTGGTCAGCTCGGGCCAGTCGATGTGGTGGGCGGTGCGGGTGGTGTCGACGCCGCCGGTGAGTTCGGCACGCGCCACGGTGCGGAACGCCAACGAGTCGATCTCCGCCACCGGGTGGTCGTCCTGGTCGGTGAACACGTACCGGAACCGGTGGTCGGCGAGGGGTTCGATGCGGGCCCGCAGTCGGCGCGGTGAGGTGCCGGGTGCGGTGAGGCGCAGCCCCTCGAAGGCGAAGGGCAGCAGGGGCCGTTCGGGATCGGGCGGTACGGAGCCGACGAGTCCGGCGACGACCGGGTGGAGCGCCGCATCGAGCAGCGCGGGGTGGATCCCGAACCCTCCGTCGTCCGGGGTGTCCTCGTCCGGGGCGACGGTCAGTTCGACGTGGAGCGTGCCGTCCGCGGTGCGCCGGGCCGCCACGAGCCCTTGGAACGCGGGGCCGTAGTCGTAGCCGAGGCGGTACAGCTCCCGGTAGACGTCGTCCAGGGCGACGGGTTCGGCGTCGGCGGGGGGTCGGGGTGCGTCCGCCGGTGCGGGTCGGTGCGGGTCCGCCGGGCGGAGGGTCGCCGATGCGTGCAGGGTCCAGTCGGCCCGGTCCTCGCTCCGGGCGTGCACGGACAGGGCGCGGGCCCCGGTGTCGTCGGGCGGGCTGATGCGGACCTGGAGGGAGGTGGGTCGGTCGGCGTCGGGCACCAGCGGCGCGCTGACGGTCAATTGGTGCACCTCGGGGTGGTCGACGGCGGCCCCCGCGTGGGCGGCGAGTTCCACGAAGACGGTGCCGGGGACGAGTGCGGCGCCGAACACCTTGTGGTCCGCGAGCCAGGGCAGGTCGTTCGGGGTGAGTCGCCCGGTGAAGAGGTCACCGCCGTCGGCCAGGGTGACCCGGGCGCCCAGCAGGGGGTGGGTGACCGCGGCGAGTCCCAGCCGTCCGGCGTCGGCGGGTCCGCCCGTGGGGGTGAGCCAGTACCGGTCGCGGGCGAATCGGTAGGTGAGGGGCAGGTCGGGCGGGGTCAGTGGGGTCCGCCAGGTCACGGGCACGCCCCCGAGGTGGGCGGCGGCCAGGGCGCGGCGGAACGCGTCCGGCCCGCCGCGGTCGCGGCGCAGCGTTCCGCCGGTGAAGGCGTTCACCCCGCGGGCCGCCACGATCTCCTCGATCGCGAAGGTGAGCACGGGATGGGGGCTGACCTCGATGAACCGCCGGTACCCGGCGTCGACGAGCCCGTTGACCGCGGTCTCGAACAGCACCGGCTGGCGTAGGTTGCGGTACCAGTAGTCCGCGTCCAGGGCTTCCCCGGCGACCGGCCCGCCGGTCACGGCGGAGTGGAAGGCGGTTCCGGCGGCGCCCGGGTCGAGTTCGGCGCCGAGGTCCAGCAGGTGCTCCCGCAGCGGCTCCACGTACCGGGTGTGCGAGGCGTAGTCGACGGGGATGCGCCGGGCGCGCACATCGTGCTCCGCGCACCAATCGAGGAGCGCGGCGAGGGCGGTGTCGGCTCCCGCGACGACCGTGGCGCGCGGCCCGTTGCGCACCGCGATCTCCAACTCGCCAGGATGGTACGCGAGTACGGGACCGAGGCCCTCGGGGTCGAGGGCGACGGACACCATGCCGCTGTCGCCGGCGATGCCCGTCAGGGCGCGGCTGCGCAGGGTGATGAGTTTCGCGGCGTCGCCGAGCGAGAGGGCGCCGGCGACATGGGCGGCGGCGATCTCGCCCTGGGAGTGGCCGACGACCGCGTCGGGCGTGACGCCCGCGGCCTGCCACAGGCGGGCCAGGGACACCATCATCGCGAACAGCACCGGTTGGATCACGTCGACCCGGTCCAGCGAGGGGGCGTCGGGCGCGCCGCGCAGGACGTCGAGGAGGGACCAGTCGGTGTGTTCGGCGAACGCCTCGGCGCAGGACTCGATGCCGGCCCGGAAGTCGTCACTGGCGTCCAGGAGTTCACGGGCCATGCCGAGCCACTGGGAGCCCTGCCCGGGGAAGACGAAGACGGTGCGGCCGGGTGATTGGGCCGCCGTGACGAGGGAGTCGTGGACCTCACCGGCGGCGAGAGCGCGCAGCGCCTCGGACACCGTGCCGCGATCGTCCGCGAACACGGCGGCGCCGTGGCCGAGCCGGGCCCGTCGCACGAGGGCGGCTGCGAGGTCACCGGGCTCGGCGTCGGGGTGGTCGGTCAGGTGGTCGGCGAGCGCGGTGGCCTGACGGCGCAGCGCGGCGGGGGTGTTGCCGGACAGCAACACGGGCGGGACGGGACGGTCAGGGCTGTCGCGGTGGTCGGGGTGGGACGTGGGTTCGGGGGTCGTGCCGATCGCGCCAGGCGTTCCGGTCGGCGCCGGGTCGTCTTCGGGTGCTTGTTCGAGGATGACATGACTGTTGGTCCCGCTGATCCCGAACGACGACACCCCCGCCCGCCGCGGCCTCCCCCGATCCGGCCACACCCTCGACTCCCCCAACAACTCCACACCCGAACCCACCCACTCCACCCGCGACGACGGCACCTCCACATGCAACGTCCGCGGCAACACCCCCGCACCCAACGCCATCACCGCCTTAATCACCCCACCCACACCCGCAGCCGCCTGCGCATGCCCCACATTCGACTTCAACGACCCCAACCACAACGGCACACCACCACCACGACCACCCCCAAACACCTCCACCAACGCCCCCACCTCAATCGGATCACCCAACACCGTCCCCGTCCCATGCGCCTCCACCACATCCACCTCACCCCCCACCAAACCCGCATCCACCAACGCCCGCCCCAACACCTCCACCTGCGCCCGACCACTCGGCGCCGTCAACCCATTCGACGCACCATCCTGATTCACCGCAGAACCCCGCACCACCGCCCACACCCGATGCCCCAACCGCCGCGCCACCGACAACCGCTCCACCACCAACACACCCACACCCTCACCCCACCCCGTACCCCCCGCACCCTCACCAAACGACCGGCACCGACCATCCACCGACAACCCCCGCTGCCGCGAAAACTCCACGAACATGCCGGGCGAAGCGAGCACGGCCACTCCACCGGCCAGGGCCGTGGCGCACTGCCCCGAGCGCACCGCGCGCACGGCGAGGTCCAGTGCCACCAATGACGAGGAGCACGCCGTGTCCACCGTCAACGCCGGCCCCCGCAAACCCAACACATACGCGATCCGACCCGACGCCACACTGATCGCGGAGCCGGTGAGCAGATAGCCGTCGGAGCCCGATCCCCCCTCGTGCAGTCGGGGGGTGTAGTCGGAGACGGTCGCCCCGATGAAGACTCCGGTGTCGGAGCCCTTCAGCGAGTGGGGGTCGATGCCCGCCCGCTCCAAGGCCTCCCAGCTGACCTGGAGCAGCAACCGCTGCTGCGGGTCGAGGGCGAGGGCCTCGCGCGGGCTGATGCCGAAGAACTCGGCGTCGAACTCGGCGACGGTGTCGAGGAATCCACCGTGCCGGGTGAGGGAGGTACCGGTGCGTTCGGGGTCGGGAGAGAAGAGGGTGTCGAGGTTCCAGCCGCGGTCGGTCGGGAAGGGACCGATCGCATCCACCTCGTCCATGACCAACCGCCACAGGTCCTCGGGTGACTCCACACCCCCCGGATAGCGGCACCCCATCCCGACGATCACCACCGGATCGTCGTCCACCGCCCCCCGCACCGGAACCACCACCGACTTGGCTGAGGGGGAGCCCAGTTGGGTGATGAGGTCGTCGGCGGTGGGGTGGGCGTAGAGGGTGGCGGCGGGGATCTGCGTGTCGAGGGCTTCGCTGAGTCGATCACGGAACTCCACGAGGCCCAGCGAGTCGAGTCCGAGGTCCTTGAAGGTGGTGGTGCGGTCGACGCGCGCCGGGTCGGTGAAGCCGAGTACGGCGGCCAGCTCTTCGAGGACCCGGCGTTCGAGGTCGAGCGCGGCGCCGAGGGTGGCCGGGGCGGTCGGTGCTGCCGTGGGCTCGGCGGGTGCGGGCTCGTCACGGTCCTCGGCGGGTGCGGCGTCCAGCCAGTACCGCTCCCGCTGGAAGGCGTACGTGGGCAGCGCCGTCCGCGGTCCGTCCGGCGGCAGGACGGCGTCCCAGTGCGGGTTCACCCCGCCGGTGAAGAGTCGACCGAGGGCCCGCGTCGGATCTCCGTCCTTGCCGAGGACGGGGACGTGCGCGGCGGCCCCTTCGGTGAGCTCCCGCCCGAGTGCGCTCAGCGTCGTGCCCGGTCCGGTCTCCACGAAGACGCCCACGCCGTGTGCCCGCAGCCGGCGCACCGCCGCGTCGAACCGGACGGGCAGTCGCGCGTGCTCCACCCAGTAGTCGGCGTCCGTGGTCTCCAGCAGGTCACCGGTCACCGTCGACACGAAGGGGATGCGAGCCGGTCGGAAGGTGATCCGGGACAGGGCCTGGCGGAACTCCCCCAGCACGGGTTCCATCAGCGGGGAGTGGAAGGCGTGGCTGACGTCCAGCCGGCGTAGGCGGTACCCCCGCTCCCCGGCCAGTGCGGCGATCGCTTCGAGGGCGGTGGCTTCGCCCGAGACGACCACCGCCGCCGGGCCGTTCACTGCGGCCAGGCCCACCGCGCCGCCCGTGGTGGCCAGCAGTTCGGCGATCTGCTCCTCGGAGGCGCCCACGGCGAGCATGCCGCCGCCCGAGGGCAGCGCGTCCATCAACCGTGCGCGGGCCGCGATGAGGTGCGCGGCGTCGTCGAGGTCGAGCATGCCCGCGGCGTGGACGGCTGCGACCTCGCCGATCGAGTGCCCGGCGACGAAGGCCGGCGAGACGCCGAGCGTCGCCAGCCACCGCTGGGTCGCCACCGAGACGGCGAACAGCGCCGGCTGGGTGTAGGCGGTCCGGTCGAGGAGTTCCGCGGCCTCGCTGTCGGGCTCCGCCCAGATGACCTGGTCGACGGGGTGGGGCAGATGGGGGGCGAGTGCGGCGGCGACCTCGTCGAAGGCGGACCGCCACCCGGGCAGGGTCGCGTACGCCTGCCGCCCCATGCCGAGCCGTTGGCTGCCCTGGCCCGGGAAGAGCAGGGCCGTGGTGCCCTCGCCGGCCCGCCCGGTGAGCACTCCGGCCGCCGCACGCCCCTCGGCGAGCGCGGCGAGCCCTCGCCGTACGTCCCCGGTGACGGCGGCGCGGTGCGCGAAGGCGGTGCGGGTCGTGGCCAGGGCGCGGGCGAGGCCGCCGGGCGGGTCGCCCGCCCGGTCCAACGCGGCCCAGAGCCGCGCTGCCTGGGCACGCAGTGCGGTGCCGGTCCGGGCGCTCAGGACCAGGGGGACGGCCCGGGTGGGGTCCGGCTGCGGCCGGGGTGCCGCCGTGTCGGGTGCCTCCGCGACGATGACGTGGCAGTTGGTGCCGCCCATGCCGAAGGAGCTGACACCCGCGAGGAGCCGTTCGTCCGGGCGGGGCCAGGCCCCGCCCTCGGTACGGACGGCGAGCCGCAGTCCGGTCAGGTCGATGTCGGGGTGGGGGTCCCGGTGGTGGAGCGTGGCGGGCAGCTCCCGCCGGGCCACGCCCAGAACGGTCTTGAGCAGCCCCGCGATCCCCGCCGCGCCCTCCAGGTGCCCGAGGTTGGTCTTGACCGAACCGACCTCCAGGACGGGTCGCTCCGCGAGGTCGTCGCGGGCCAGCCCGAGTCCGCGGGCCTCCAACGGGTCGCCCACCGGTGTTCCGGTGCCGTGCAGTTCGACGTACTGGAGCGCGGCGGGCGACACCCCGGCCGCCGCGCAGGCCCGCCGGATCACCTCGGCCTGGGCACGGGGGCTGGGCACGGTGAGGCCGTCGGTCGCACCGTCGTTGTTGACGGCGCTGCCGAGCAGCACGGCGTGCACGGTGTCGCCGTCCCGCAGGGCGGCGTCGAGCGGCTTGAGCAGCACGAGACCGGCGCCCTCGCCGCGTACGTAGCCGTTGGCGCGGCGGTCGAAGGAGTAGCAGTGGCCGTCCGGCGACAGCCCGCCGAACCGGGCGACGGTCGCGGTGGACGCGGGGTCCACGATCAGGTTCACCCCGCCGGCCAGCGCGAGTTCCGACTCCCCGCGCCGCAGGCTCTCGCAGGCCAGGTGGACGGCGACCAGCGACGAGGACTGGGCGGTGTCGACGGCGATGCTGGGTCCGCCGAGTCCCAGCACGTACGAGACCCGGTTGGCGATGATGCTCCGGGTGGTGCCGGTGAGGGTGTGGCGGCCCGGGTGGGTTCCGCGGGCGAGCGCACCGTACTCGTCGGCGAGGGAGCCCACGAAGACGCCGGTGCGGGTGGCGCGCAGCGAGGCGGGCACGATGCCCGCGTGTTCCAGCGCCTCCCAGGCGAGTTCGAGGACGAGCCGCTGTTGGGGGTCCATGGCGGTGGCTTCGCGGGGTGAGATCCCGAAGAACTCGGGATCGAACCCGTCGATCGCGTCGAGGTAGCCGCCGTACCGGATGCCGGGGTGGCCGGCGGCCAGCCGTGCGACGGCGTCCCCGCCGCCGCGGTGCCCGGGCACCTCACGGATGGCGCTGCGCCCCTCGCGCAGCAGCTCCCACAGGGCGTCGGGGTCGGGTGCGCCGGGCAGTCGGCACGCCGTGCCGATCACGGCGACCGGGGTCGTGGGGGCTTCCCGTACGTCGTTGCCGCTCAACTACAGCCTCGCTCTCGGTCAGGACACTTCGGCGAGCACCGTGCGTACGGTGTCCACCACGTCCGGCAGCCGCGGATTCAGGTAGAAGTGGTCGCCCGGCAGTACGTGGAGCCGGAAGCGGTTCGTGGTGTGGTCGCGCCAGCGGCCGGCGTCGGCGAGCGGGACCAGGGGGTCGTCCTCGCCGATCAGCACGGTGACCGGGCAGCGGACCCGGGTCGCGGGGGTGGGGACGTATCGCTGGAGGGCGCGGTAGTCGGCGCGCAGCACGGGGAGGATCAGGGCTCGTAGGTCAGCGTTGTCCAGGGCAGCCCGGTCCGTCCCGCCGAGCAGCCGGACCTCGTCGATGAGGGACTCGTCGCTGCGTAGGACGGCGGGGTCGACGCGGGTGCGGGCGGGGGCGCGTCCGGCGGAGGCCATCAGCGCGTCGGGCGCCGGTGCCCGGCCGCGTTCCCCGAGCAGGGCGGCCTCGTAGGCGACGAGGGAGCCCATGCTGTGTCCGAAGTAGGCCAGCGGGGCGTTTCGCGGGGGGCCCGGTGTGCGCTCGACGGCTTCCGCGATCGCCGCCGCGGCGCCGTGGGCCAGTTCCCTGAGGTCTTCGGCGGGTGGCACGTCGCGGCGCTCCAGCCGGCCGGGGTACTGCACCGCGAGGGCCCGGACGGAGGGGGCGAGGGCGCGGGCCAGGGGTGCGAAGAAGCCGGCGGATCCCCCGGCGTGCGGGAAGAGGACCACCCAGGGCGCGTCCGCGTGCGCCGGTGCGTACTGGCGCAGCCAGTCGCCGGCGACCGGCGTGGACGGGGCGGCGGTCCGGCTGGTCGGGGTGGTCGGGGCGGTCACGGGGTCCGCCCCGGTCGTCGTGCGGCGGCGACGGCGGCGACGAGTCGCTCGGTGACGGCCGGGTCGGCGTCCGGGCGCATGCGTTGCAGGGCGAGGAGGCTCCACGCCTTCGTCTCGGCGAGGTGCCGGGGCGCTCCGTGGACGTCGTCGTGCTCCAACAGCCGCAGGTCGGTGACGTGCCGTTTGAGCCGTTCCGGGTCGCCCGGCGGGACGATCTCGTCCCGGAGTGCGGTGACTGCGGCCAACGGGACGTCGAGGGACCGGAGTTCGTCGTCGCTGAGGGCCCAGTCGTGGAGGTGGGCGTGGACGTCCTTCGGGGGGACGCCGACGAGGTGCGCGAGGGTGTTCCTGGTGACCGCGGGGACGCTGCGCTGCCAGGTGGCGTCGGTGAAGAAGTCGTGGATCGGGGGGCCGTTGCCGACGATGCCGCGGATGCGGGGGTCGGTCAGCGCCGCGCGGATCGCCAGGTGTCCGCTGAAGCTGAGCGCCAGGAGGTACGTCCGGGTGACGTCCGCCCGGCCGGCCAGGGCGTCGAGGAGGGCGGTGAACAGTCGGGTGCTGTCGCGGGCGTAGCGCAGGGGGTTCTCGCCGACCCCGGGGAGTTCGGCGACGGCGCCGGCCAGTCCCAGGGCGGTGATCTGCGGGAGCAGGGCGCCCCATTGTTCCTTGGGGCTGACGATGCCGCCGGTGATCACGAGGAGGGGGCGGGGGTCCTGCGCGCAGAGGCCGGCGGTCCAGATGCGGACGGGGACGCCGTCGACGTCGACGGTCTCCGGTTCGATGCCGGTCGGTTCGGCTGTGCGCCAGCGGTCGAAGGCGTCGACCGCGCGGTGCAGGGCGCGGGCACGGCCGGGGCCGTCCACGTAGGGGAAGCGTCCCATGACGTAGTACTGGCTGGCGGCCAAGGTGTCGCCGGCCGCGTCCCGTTCGTCGCCGGCGCGGATCCACTCGTACGCCCAGGAACCGGGTGCGTCGCCGGTGTCGGTGGTGATCCGGTCCAGGACCGGGGCGTGGTGGTCGGCGGGCAGGCCCTGGGAGAGGGCGTGGGCTACGACGAAGCGTTTGAGTTCGTCCAGGTCGTGCCCGTCGCCGGTGGCCCGGGGCGCGTGGGGGTGGGTCATGCGGGGTGCTCCTCCAGCGCGTCCTTGATCTCGGTGAGGACGTCGGCCGCTTCGGCTCCGTCGATCACCCGGTGGTCGAAGGTGAGGGAGAGTCGCAGGACCGGTGCGACGGTGACCTCGTGGTCGCGTACCACGGGTCGGTCGACGATGCGGCCGACGCCGAGGGTGACGGTGGTGCCGCCCACGGAGTGGAAGCCGTCGACGGCCCGGTGGCCGAGGGAGGTGACGCTGAACGTGCCGGTGATCTCGGGGCGCCGGTGGAGGAGCCCGGCCGCCGCCCGGAACCGGTCGAGCGCCTCCCGCCAGGGCAGGGAGCGCAGGGCACGGACGGGGGCGAACCGTTCGGCGGTGTCGGGGTCCTCGGTGGCGACCCGGTCCAGATGGGCCTGGACGCCGTCGAGGGTTTCGTCCTCCGGCACGGGGATGACCGTGGCGAGGACGACCCGGTGGCCGTCGAGCGTGCGGTCCAGGGTGACCTTGGCGCTGACGGTGTCGTAGGTGGCGACGGTCGGATCGAGCCGGCCCTGGATCGCACCGTTGGCCTCGGGGTGCTTCCGCAGCACCGCGGCGGCGGCGTGCACCACATGGGCGACGACGGAGCGGCGGGTGCCCGCCTCGACCGCGCGGCGGCGCGAGGCGACGATCGCGGTGGCGTCGACCTCCGTGTCGAGGTGGACCGGTGCGAAGTCCCGGATCTGGTCGAGGAAGAACAGGGTGTGCCGACGCTGGGTGGGAAAGGGGCGCTCCGTCACGGGGTCACCAATTCGTAGATCGATTCCAGGCTTCCGGCATCGAGGAAATCCGGTAGGGACAGCGGGGTTCCGATCTCCTTTTCCAGCAGGATGAGGAGGGCGAGGAGATGGACGGAGTCCCAGCCCGTCAGTTCGTCGAGTCCACGGCCGAGGTCGACCTCGGTGACGTCCAGGCCGATCTCGTCGCGCAGGATTCCCACGAAATCCGTTCTGGTGAGGGGGACCGCCATGTCAGACTCCTCCGTCCAGTTCCAGGGCGAGCCCTGATCTGATCCATTTGCTGGACTCGATGGCCACGGCGATCGCCCGGGCCGGGGCGGTGATCCGCGCGAGCAGCCGTTCCAGTTGGAAGAAGAGCAGGGCGTTGCCGTTGTTGCCGGTCTCCCCGACGCAGGTGATCTCCTGTGCCTTCGGGAAGTCGAGGCGCTCGGCGATCCGCCCGGTCATCGTGACGGAGAGCTGGGGCGGCAACAGCCAGTCGACGTCCTCGCGTTCCCACCCCAGGTCGTCGAGGAGTTCCCGGGCCACCTCGTCGGCGAGTTCGGGCACGCGTTCCTCGATGGCCTTGTAGTCCTCCTGCGCGGGGGCGCGGGCACTGTCGCGGTCGGCGAGCCCGTACCACTGGAGCACCTGGCCCGGCGCCCGGTCCAGGCCGGCCAGTCGGGTGAGCACGGAACGGATGCGGGGGCTGGTGGGTCGGTGCTCCGTGCTGAGGACGGCCGCTCCGGCGCCGTCCCCGAAGAGCACGTAGTTGACGAGTTCCTCCGGCGGCAACGCCCGGAGGTCCGTGGTCACGTCGTAGTGCTTGGCGATCACGTCGCCGCCGAGCACCAGGGCGGTGCGGTAGCGGCCGGTGGACAGCAGTGAGGTGGCGAGGTCGAAGGTCTGGACGGCGCCCGAACAACCCGACTGGAGTTGGAACGTCGGGACGCCGTCGATGCGCAATCGGTCGGCGACGACGTTGACGGTGGCCGGCATCAGGGTGTCGGGGGTCGCCGTGCCCAGGACCACGAGGTCGATGTCCTCGGCCGACACCCGGGCCCGGGCGAGGGCAGTGGTGGCCGCGGCGGTGGCGAGGTCGGCGAGGGATTCGCGGGGCTCCCCCGTTTCCAGATCGAGTGCGAGGTACCGGGTGCGGGTGCCGATGAACGTGTCTACCCATTGGACCCACAAACGGTCCATTCCAAATCGGCTGGCCAACGCCTCGGTGTCGACGGGCTGCCCGGGCAGGGCGGTTCCCGCGGACAGAATGTGCACGGTGCGGTCCACCACGTTCGACCTCCTTTCCCTTTCGGTCCGGACGCTAGGACCGATCGCTAAAGCAGCCCTAATTCAGCCGGGAATTGGCGCGGCTTTAGCGGCGCCGCCGATCCTGGACGGATGACAGCCACCGGATTCACGGTCGCCGCGGGGCGACCCGACGCGGACGCGTTCCGCAGCGCACTCGGGCGATTCGCGACCGGGGTGGTCGTGGTCACGGGGCTGCCCGGCGGTGACGCCCGGCCGAGCGGTCTGACGGTGAACTCCTTCACCTCGGTGTCGCTGGAACCGCCGCTGGTGTCGTTCTGCGCGGGACGGGGCAGCCGGACCTGGCCGGGCTTGCGCACCTCCGCACGGATCTGCGTCAACATCCTGGGCGCCGGGCAGGAGCAGACCTCCCGGCGGCTCGCCCGCAGCGACCCGGACAAGTTCGCCTCGGTGCCGTGGTCCCGGTCGCCGTCGGGACAGCCGGTGCTGGACGGAGCGCTCGCCTGGCTGGAGTGCTCGGTGGAGGCGGAACACCCGGCGGGTGACCACCACATCGTGGTCGCCCGGGTGCACGCCCTCGGCACGGGCGACGACGACGGTCCGCTGCTCTTCTACCGGGGTGGGTACGGCCGGTTCGTGCCGGGCGACGGGACCGCCGCGCCGTAGGGCCCGTCCGCGCCCGCACGCATCCGCCCTTCGGGCGCACTGCTCGTTGCGCCGACCGGCCCAACTGCCCCGAGCGGCAAGGAACTCCGGCCCGTATAGTCGTGACCCGACGCATTCGCCCGCCGGCCGGAGGTTCCCCCGTGACCGCCTCGTCCCACTCCGACCAGGTGTACGCCGGACAGGCCGTCTACCGACCGTGGACGCTCCCCGTGTACGACTTGGTGGCCTTCAAGATCAACTGCCGGTTCCTGTTCCGGGTTCCCGTGTCCGAAGTGGTCGCCATGTTCGACCGCAACGTCTCCGCGGAGCACCTGGACGTCGGCGTGGGCACGGGCTACTTCCTGGACAACTGCCGCACCGACCCGCAGCAGTCCATCACCCTGGCCGATCTGAACGAGCACTCGTTGCGCCACGCGGCCCGCCGGCTCGCCCGGTTCGACGTCACGACGGTCCGGGCCAACGCGCTCGAACCGCTGCCGCTGCCCGAGGCGTCCTTCGGCTCGGCCTCGTTGAACTTCCTGCTGCACTGCGTGCCCGGCAGCATCCGCGAGAAGGCCGCGGTGCTGGACAACGTCGCGGCGTGCGTGCGGCCGGGCGGGCGGATCTTCGGCGCCACCGTGCTGAGCAAGGGGGTGCCGGTCGGCGCGGCGGCCCGGGCGAGCTTCGCGGCGTGGAACCGGCGCGGCATGATGAACAACTCCGAGGACAGCCTGGACGACCTGCGGGCGGAGCTCGCCGCCCGCTTCCCCGTCCACACGGTGACGGTGCACGGCTGCACCGCCCTCTTCGAGGCCGAGGTCCCCTGACGCCCGCGCGGCCGGTCACCCGGGGCGCGCGCCCGGATGACCAGCGGGTACGCCCGCCGCACGCTAGGAGCGGCGGGGTACGGGGACCACGTAGCGGCTGAACAGCAGATCGCGCAGGACGTCGTCGCCGCCCTCCACCAGGGAGACGTAACGGACGTCCCGCACCAGCTTGCCGATGGGCAGCTCATGGGTGTAGCCGAGGCCGCCGAACATCTCGGAGCCCACGCTCGCCACCTCCCAACCGGCCTGGCCACAGAACATCTTGGCGGTCAGCGCGGACTTCAGGGTGCCCTGGCGGTGGAACCGCGCGGCGGCGTCGGGCGCGGACATGATCGCGTCGTAGTCGCGGGCGGCGCGCAGGCAGTGGCTCTTCATGACGTCGATCTGCATTTCCATCTGCCCGAGCCGCTGGGCGAACACCGGACTCTCCACGAGGGTCCCCTCACGCAGGGGCTTGCTCTTGGCGTAGGTCATGCAGTGGTCCCGGATGCGCCGGGCCACACCGATCGCGGTGGCGGCGATCAGGATGCGGCTGGCGTTGAGGCCGATCTCCAGCAGCCGTAGCCCCGAACCGTCGAGCCGGTTCGCCAGGGGAACGCGACAGCCCTGAAGACTGACCTGGTAGGTGTACGAGGAGCGCAGGCCGATGACGTCCCAGCGCTTCACGATCTCCACCCCGGGGGTGTCCCGCGGCACCAGCACCGCGTGGTACGCCTCCGGGTCCTCCGCGGAACGCGCCACCACCACCAGGAAGTCGGCGAAGTCGGTGTTGGTGGAGAAGAACTTCTCCCCGGTGACGACGAGTTCGTCCCCGTCGACCGCGACCGAGGTTTCGATCTTGGCGAGTTCGCTGCCCGCGGACCGTTCGCTGCCCAGCGTCGCGCAGAACGCGCCCCGGTCGCCCATCGGGGCGAGGTACCGGGACTTCAGCTCTTCGGAGCCGTACAACTGCACGATGCTGGTGCCGAGCACCGAGATGAAGAGGGTGAAGGCCACTCCGGCGTCGCCGTAGGCGATCTCGTTGACGATCTCGACGCCGTCCTCCAGGCTCAGCCCGCGGCCACCGAGTTCCTCGGGCAGCCACCAGTTGGCCAGTCCGGTCTCCCGGAACCTCTCGTAGACGTCCGAGGGCTTGTCCTCCAGCCCGTCCCACTGGGTGTGCGGGCCGCCGAGACACTCCTTGACGAACGCGCGCACGGCCTTCAGGTCTTCCGGCTTCATCTCTCCACCACTTCCAGGTCAACGCACTCACCCGCGGGCGAGCGGATCGTCATTCGGAGTTCGCCCGCAGGACGAGCGCCTCGATGTCGAGGTCGTCGATGTCGTCAAGGCCGTCAAGGCCGTCGCGGCCGTCGCGGCCGTCCGGTCCCGCTTCGCCGTCCGGCAGGTCGACGTCCGCGTCCGCCGGCTCCTGGGGCGCGGGGAACAACAACTCCCGCACGCGCTCCGCCAGGGCCGCGGGCGTCGGGTAGTTGTAGATCACCGTCGCCGGGACGTGCACTCCGGTGTCCAGCTTGACCTGGTTGCGGAACTCGACGCCGCTGAGGGAGTCGAAGCCGATCTCCTGGAACGACATCTCGGCGTCGATGTCCTCGGAAGACGGGTATCCCAGCACCACGGCCGCGGTCTCCAGCAGCAGCGACACCAGTTCCTCGCGCTGCTCCTCGGCCGACAGGGCCGCCAGCTTGGCCGCCATGGGGGACTCCCCGCTCTCCTCGACCGCGGACGGTTCGGCGGGGGCGGGCACGGCGACGGGTCGGACCAGGGTGCGCAGCAGTGCGGGCACGGTGTCCTGGCCCAGGGCGGCCCGGTCGATCTGGA
The DNA here is from genome assembly GCF_042732055.1 of Streptomyces sp. NPDC059816. NCBI lineage: Bacteria > Bacillati > Actinomycetota > Actinomycetes > Kitasatosporales > Streptomycetaceae > Streptomyces > Streptomyces sp. NPDC059816. The sequence continues at coordinate 29,586 of NZ_JBHWIQ010000013.1, read as the reverse complement.
CGGGGAGTTGGAGCCGTTCGTCGGCGGCGAGCGCGGCGTCGAACAGGGCCGTGCCCCGCTGGGCCGTCAGGGGCGCCATGCCGTGGCGCCGGAAGCGTGCCAGGTCGGTCTTGCCGAGGGCGCTGGCCATGCCGATCTCCCACGGGCCCCAGGCCAAGGAGAGTGCGGGCAGTCCCTCCGCGGCGCGGTGCTCGGCCAGGGCGTCGAGGAAGGCGTTGGCCGCCGCGTAGTTGGCCTGGCCCGCGTTGCCGATCACGCCCACGACCGAGGAGTACAGCACGAAGGCCGACAGGGGCGTGTTCCGGGTGAGTTCGTGGAGTTGCCAGGCGGCGTCGACCTTGGGGCCGAACACGCCGTCGACGCGCTCCGGGGTCATCAGTTCCACGGTGGTGTCGTCGAGCGTGCCCGCCATGTGCACGACCGCGGTGAGCGGGGCCGCCCGCGGGATGCGGTCCAGTTGCCGGGCCAGCGCCGCGGCGTCCGAGACGTCACAGGCGGCGTCGGTGACGTGGGCACCGAGTTCGGTCAGTTCCGCGGCCAGGGGGCCCGCCCCGGAACGGCTGAGCAGCAGCAGGTTGCGCACGCCGCGCTCGACGACGAGGTGCCGGGCGAGCAGTGCCCCCAGTCCACCGGTGGCGCCGGTGAGCAGCACCGTGCCGTCGGGGTCCCAGTCGGGCCGGGCGTCGGTGGGCGCGGCCACCGGGAGCAGCCGTCGTGCGTGGAGTTCGCCCCGGCGGATCGCCACCTCGGGCACCCGCGCGTCCAGGGTTTCCAGCGCGCGTCGTGATTCCTCGGTGCCGTCGGTGTCCACGAGCACGAACTGTCCGTCGTGCTCGGCCTGCGCGGAGCGCACCAGGCCCCACACCGGTGCCAGCGCCGGATCGGGCGTCTCGCCGGGGAGGACGGCCAGGGCGTTCGTGGTGACGACGGCCAGGGGTCGCTCGTGGTGGTCGTCGAGCCGGCGCTGCACCAGTTCGAGTGCCGCCGCGGTGGTGGCCCGCGCGGCGGTGGGCACGTCCGGGTGGGCGGCGCGCTCCAGGTGTACGAGGTCGACCGGTGGGGCCGGCCGGTCCGGTGCCGCTTCCAGCGGGGACCAGCGCACCGTGAAGAGGGAGTCGGCGAGCGACCCCGTGGCCAGTTGGTCCGGCGAGGCCGGCATCAGGGCCAGGGACGCGACGGTCAGCACGGGCGCACCGTCGGCGTCGGCGATCGCGAGGGAGACCTCGGTGTCGCTGATCCGGGCGGCGCGGACCCGTAGGCGGTCGGTGGCGGGCCCGTGGTGGGTGACCCCGGACCAGGAGTAGGGCAGCACCGCCCGCGTCGGATCGTCGGAGGCCACCAGCGACAGCACCGGGTGCAGTGCGGCGTCGAACAGGGCCGGGTGCACGGCGAATCCGGCCGGGCCGTGCGCCGCCTGCTCGGGCAGGTGGACCTCGGCGTGCACCGCGTCGCCGTGCCGCCACAGCGAGCGCAGTCCCCGGAAGGCCGGCCCGTACCCGTAGCCCCGGTCCACGAGTTCCGGGTAGAAGCCGGAGAGGTCCACCCAGGCGGCGTCGTCCGGCGGTCGGACGTCCACGGCGGGGGTGTGGGCGGGGGTCTGTCGCTGGACGTGCCCGCTGGCGTGGCGGGTCCAGGCGCGCGAGCCGCCGACCGGGCGCGCGTAGACGCCGATCGGGCGCCGGCCCGACGGCTCCGCCCCGCCGAGGACGACCTGGACCTGGACGGCGCCCTCCGCGAAGGTCAGCGGCGTGTGCAGGGTGATCTCTTCGAGGGTGCGGCTGCCGGTGCCTTCGATCGCGCGCAGTGCCATCTCGACGACGGCCGCGCCCGGGAACACGGTGTGACCGAAGACGGTGTGGTCGACGAGCCAGGGTGCGGTGACCGGGTCGACGGTTCCGCTGAACGCCACCTGGTCGCCCACGGCGAGTTCGGTGGCCGCGGAGAGGAAGGGGTGCCTGACGGGTTCCAGTCCGGCGTCCGTGACGTCGCCGTGCGCTCGGGCCGGTAGCGCCCAGTACCGCTGGTGGTCGAAGGCGTAGGTGGGCAGGTCGACGGGGGTTCCGGCGGGGCCGACGAGGTCCAGGTAGGCCCGCCAGTCCACCGGGACGCCGACGACGTGCAGCCGGGCCAGGGCCTCGGTCGCCGCACGGGCCTCGGAACGGCCCTTGCGGGCGAGGGGGATCGCCGTCAGGTCTGGGTCGGTGGAGGCGTCGGCGGCCATGGCCGACAGGACTCCGTCGGGGCCGACCTCGATCAGCGTCCGGGCGCCGGCCCGTACCGCGGCGGCGACCCCGTCGGCGAAGCGCACGGCCTCGCGCACGTGGCGCACCCAGTACGCGGGGTGCTCCAGCTCCCCCGGTGCGGCGAGGGCGCCGGACACGTTGGACACGACCGCGATGCGCGGCGGCGCGTAGGTGACCGACTCGGCGACGCGCCGGAACTCCTCCAGCATCGGTTCCATCAGCGGCGAGTGGAAGGCGTGCGAGACGCGCAGCGCCTTCGTCTTGCGTCCCTCGGCGGCCAGGGCCGCGGCGACCGCGGTGACGACGTCCTCGGCACCGGAGATGACGACGGCCTCGGGCCCGTTGACGGCGGCGACGGAGGCGGACCGCTCGTGTCCGGCCAGGGCGGCCCGCACCTCGTCCTCGCCGGCCTGCACGGCCACCATGGCCCCGCCGCGCGGCAGGGCGCCCATCAGGGCTCCGCGGGCCGCGACCAGGCGGGCCGCGTCGGCGAGCGGAAACACTCCGGCGACGTGCGCGGCGGCCAGTTCGCCGATGGAGTGCCCGACGAGTACCGCGGGCTCGACCCCCAGGGAGGTCACGAGCCGGTAGGCGGCCACTTCGAAGGCGAACAGCGCGGGCTGGGTCATCGCCGTCTCGTCGAGCAGTCCGGCCGCCGCGGAGCCCGGCTCGGCCCCGACGACCTCGTCGACGGGGTGCTCCAGCAGGGGGTCCAGTGCGGCGCAGACCTCGCGCCAGGCCGCGGCGAACACCGGGAAGACCTCGATCAGTTCCCGGCTCATGCCCAGGCGTTGGCTGCCCTGTCCGGAGAAGAGCACGCCGATGCCGGGTGCCGCCGACGCATGGCCGGTGACCACTCCGGATTCGCGCTGTCCGCGGGCCAGGGCGTCCAGTCGGGTGAGCAGTTCTTCCCGGCCGGTGCCGATGATCACGGCGCGGTGGTCGAGACGGGCGCGTCGGGTGACCAGGGAGCGGGCCACGTCGACCGGGTGCGCCGCGGGGTCGGCCGCGAGCGCGGTGCCCAGCTTCCGGGCCTGCCCGGCCAATGCCTTGGCGCTGTGCGCCGACACCGCCCACACCGTGGCGCCCGGGGTCGGCGCGGTTGCCGCCGACCCGGTGGGCGCTTCGGCCGGCGCGGGATCGCCCTGTTCGATGATGACGTGGGCGTTGGTGCCGCTGATCCCGAAGGAGGAGACCGCGGCGCGCCGGGGGCGGTCCGCCCGCGGCCAGTCGCGCTGTTCGGTCAGCAGTCGGACCGTGCCGGAGGACCAGTCGACCTGTTGGGAGGGCTGCTCGGCGTGGAGCGTCCTGGGGAGTGCCCCGGCCCGCATCGACATGATCATCTTGATCACTCCGGCGACACCGGCGGCGGCCTGGGTGTGCCCGATGTTGGACTTCAGCGAGCCCAGCCACAGGGGCTCCTCGCGGCCCTGGCCGTAGACGGCGAGCAGGGCCTGCGCCTCGATCGGGTCGCCGAGGCTGGTGCCGGTGCCGTGTGCCTCCACCGCGTCGACCTCCGCCGGGGACAGACCGGCCGAGGACAGCGCCTGGCGGATCACCCGTTCCTGGGAGGGACCGTTGGGGGCGGTGAGGCCGTTGCTCTCGCCGTCCTGGTTGATCGCACTGCCCCGGAGCACGGCCAGCACGCGGTGGCCGTTGCGTCGCGCGTCCGACAGCCGTTCCAGCACGAGCACGCCGACGCCCTCGGACCAGCCGGTGCCGTCGGCGGTGTCGGAGAACGCCTTGCAGCGGCCGTCGGCGGCGAGTCCGCCCTGTCGGGCGAACTCCACGAACATGCCCGGGGTGGACATCACGGTGACGCCGCCGGCCAGGGCGAGGGAGCAGTCTCCGGAGCGCAGCGACTGGGCGGCCAGGTGCACCGAGACCAAGGAGGAGGAGCACGCGGTGTCGACGGTGACGGCCGGCCCCTCCAGGCCGAGGGCGTAGGCGATCCGGCCGGACACCACACTGCCGGAGCCACCGGTCAGCGCGTGGCCGGCGAGGTTGCCGGACACGTCCTGGAGGCGTGGCAGGTAGTCCTGGGCCATGGCCCCCATGAACACCGCGGTACTGGTGCGGCGCAGCGCCGTCGGGTCCTGGCCGGCGTTCTCCAGCGCCTCCCACACGGCTTCCAGGGCGAGCCGCTGCTGAGGGTCCATGGCGAGGGCTTCGCGCGGGCTGATCCGGAAGAATCCCGCGTCGAACTCCGCGGCACCGTCCAGGAAGCCGCCGGCGGGAACGAAGTCCGCGTCCGAGGCGAGCTGCCAGCCGCGGTCCTCGGGGAAGCCGGTGATCGCGTCGTTCCCGTCGGCGACCAGGCGCCACAGGTCCTCGGGGGTCACCACGCCGCCGGGCAGCCGGCAGCTCATGCCGACGACGGCGATCGGCTCGTCGTCGGTTACGGCGACGGCGTCCGCTGCGGCCCGGTCCTCGGTGGGTCCGGCGAGCTGCTCGTGTAGGTGGCGCACCACCGCGGCGGGTGTCGGGTGGTCGTAGGCGAGTGAGGCGGGCGTCTGGAGTCCGGTCGCGGCGTTCAGCCGGTCGCGCAGTTGCACCGCGGTCACCGAGTCGAAGCCCAGTTCCTTGAAGGTGTGGTCAGCGCCGATCCGTGCGGTGTCGGCGTGCCCGAGGAGGACCGCGGCCTCACCCCGCACCAGCGTCCACAGGTCCTGCTCCGAGGTCTCGACGGCGGCGGGCGCGGCGGCCTCGGGGACCGGGGCGGCGGACGTCGACCGGACGACGGGCGCCACTGCGGCGGGTCCGTCGATCCAATGGGTCTCGCGCTGGAACGCGTACGTCGGCAGCGTCACGCGCCGGGCGCCGGTGAAGCTGTGGCGCCAGTCCAGGTCGACGCCGCGGCTGTGGAGTTCCGCCATGGACAGCAGCAGCCGGTGCGTCTCCTCCTCGTTGCGGCGCAGCGTGGGCTGCACGACGGCCGAGCCGACCGTCGCGGCGATGTGCATGGCGAGCACCGGGTGCGGGCTGACCTCCACGAACGTGCCGTGCCCGGCGGCGGACAGGGCGCGGACGGTGTCGGCGAAGCGCACGGGTTCGCGCAGGTTGCGGTACCAGTACTCGGCGTCCAGCTCGGCCGGGTCGACCCGGCCGGCGACGACGGTGGAGTAGAACGCCACTCCGGTGTCGGTGGTCGCGGCGCCGGCCACCCCGGCGAGCACCTCGTCCCGGATGGATTCCACGTGGTCGCAGTGGGATGCGTAGTCGACGGGGACGATCCGGGCGCGGATCTCCTTCGCCTGGCAGTCGGCGACGGCCTCGCGCACGGCATCGGGGTCGCCGGAGATCACCACAGTGCCGGGCGAGTTCACCGCGCCGATGAACACCCGGCTCTGGTCGATCTGGTCGGCGGGCAGGTCGAGCACCGCCATCAGGCCCCGCCCGGACAGCTTCTCGGTGATGACCCGCGCACGGGCGACGATCAGTCGCACCCCGTCGGCCAGGGAGAGGATGCCCGCGGCGGTCGCGGCGGCGATCTCCCCCTGGGAGTGGCCGATGACCGCGTCGGGCTTCAGGCCCGCCGAGCGCCACACCTCGGCCAGCGAGACCATGACGGCGAACAGGGCGGGCTGGACGACGTCCATCCGCTTCAGTGCGCTCTCGTCGCCGAGGACCTCCCGCAGTGACCAGCCGCCGTACTGCCGGAGCAGTTGCTCGCACTCGTCCATGCGGGCGGCGAACACCTCGTTCGCCGCCCACAGGCCTTGGGCCATGCCGACCCAGTGGGCGCCCTGCCCGGAGAACACCCACACCACGCCGCCGCCCTCGGCGGCGGTGCCGGTGACGGCCCGGGCGGACGGTGTGCCCTGCGCCAATGCGGCGAGTCCGTCCAGCAGTTCCGCCCGGTCGGCGGCGAGCACGACACCCCGGTTCTTCAGCGGGGAACGGGTGGTGGCCGTGGAGTGGCCGATGTCCCGCGGGTGCAGATCGGCGTCGTCGCGCACCCAGTCGTGCAGGAGCCTGGCCTGCTCCCGCAGTGCCCGGGGCGTGCGGGCGGACACCGTCACGGGGACGGGTACGGCGGGCGCGGTCTCCGTCGTCGGGCGCGGCTCGGGGCGCGGCTCGGGGGCGGCGACGACGAGGTGGCAGTTGGTGCCGCCGATGCCGAAGGAGCTGACGCCGGCCAGTCGGGGCCCGCCGGGCCAGGGCCCGGCGGCGGCGTTGACCCGGAGCTTCCACCGCTCCAGCGGGATGTCCGGGTTCGGGGTCTCGTAGTGGAGGCTGGCGGGCAGCAGGTCGTGCTGCACCGCGAGGCCGACCTTGATCAGGCCGAGGACGCCCGCGGCGGCGTCGAGGTGACCGATGTTGGTCTTCACCGACCCGACGAGCAGCGGGTGCCCGGCGTCGCGGCCCTCCCCGTGGACGGCGGCCAGGGCGCTCGCCTCGACCGGGTCGCCCGCTCGGGTGCCGGTGCCGTGCAGCTCGACGTACCCCACCTGCGCGGGGTCCACTCCGGCGTCCCGGCAGGCCGCGCGCAGCAAGGCGCCCTGTGCCTCGGCGTTGGGCACGGTGAGGGCGCCGGGGCCGTCGTGGTTGACGGCGCCGCCCAGGAGCACGCAGTACACCCGGTCGCCGTCGGCGACCGCGTCGGCGAGGCGCTTGAGGACGACGACGCCGGCGCCCTCGCCACGGACGAAGCCGTTGGCGCGGGCGTCGAAGGTGTGGCTGAGGCAGTCCGGCGACAGTGCGCCGGCGCGGGCGAACGCGATCGTGCTCTCCGGCACCAGGTTCAGGTGGACCCCGCCGGCGAGGGCCAGCCCCGCGGCGCCCGACCGCAGGCTCTCGCAGGCCATGTGCACCGCGACGAGGGAGGAGGACTGCACCGTGTCGACGGTGAGGCTCGGCCCGTGCAGGCCCAGTTGGTGGGAGACCCGGTTGGCGATCAGGCCGCGGCTGAGGCCGGCGATGGAGTGGTGGGACAGTGCGTCTCCACCGTGCCGGTGGACCAGGGAGGCGTAGTCGTCGCCGGTGGCGCCCAGGAACACCCCGGTGGCGCTGCCGTGCAGGCTCTCCGGGGGGAGGAAGGCGTCTTCCAGGGCCGCCCAGCTCAGTTCGAGCACCATGCGCTGGCGCGGGTCCATGACCGCGGCCTCGCGTGGTGAGATGCCGAAGAACTCGGCGTCGAAGTCACCGACGCCGTCCACGAATCCACCCCGGGGGTGGCTCGCCAGTTCGGGGATGTCCGTCGGCCACCGGTCGGCGGGCGCGTCCGCTATCGCGTGCTCGCCCTCCCGCAGCAGCCGCCACAGCGCCCGCACGTCCGCGGCGCCCGGAACCCGGCACGACATTCCGATGACGGCGACGGCATCGCGATCCACCCCGGTGTCCCCTTGTCCGCCCTCGTACCTGCCCATAGAGCTCCAGCCCCCTCTAAGCCTTATGTGCTCCACGATCCGCGAACGGCCCCCGTGGATACACTTTTGCGGCGACGAATCCGGCGAGTTTCCCGCTGCGCGGCAATCGCGTCGGCTGACGGCTCCGCAGCGGGCCGGCGTGGTGGGGGTGCGGACGGCGCGCGCCGCCCGTCCGCCGGGCGGCGCCGTGCGCGGGGCCAGCGGGGGTGCCATGCGTGGCCGCGCCGTCGAGCGGCGTGGCCACCGGGGCGTACGCCCTCAACCGGCCGATCGCGTGTGCCAGGAACGGCCGATCGCCTTCACCAGCGACGGCGTCACGAAGACCCGCCGGAAGGGCAGGATGAGGGGCATGTACACCTTCCCCAGTCGGCCCTTCGTCTTGACCAGCACCGTCATCTGCGCGTGGTAGCGGCCATCGCCGTCGTCCACCCAACCGATGTGCATCGCCGCGTGCACGGTCTTGTTGACGACCTCCGTCACCCATTCGTCGGAGGTCTGGTAGACCGACTTCAGCGGCACCACCTTCATGTCCGGGCCGCGCGGAACGTCGAGCAGGTCCGCCGGTAGGCGGTCCCGCAGCGAGGGGTTGCGCGGACCGAGGCCGTGTTCGGCCCCGTCCCACTTCAGGACGGCGCCGAGCCGCCACCGGATCGCGAACAGCAGCTTGTACATCGGTGACGGCTTGAAGTCGGATCCGTCGCTGTCGAACTGGTTCACCAGGTGGGCCAGCCCGTCGGGTCCCCCCGGGGTGTCCAGGTCCCAGACGTCTTCGATCTCGAAGTCCTTGATGAACTCGTGGAGCCTCCAGGGCCGTTCGGTGAAAGCGGAGTTCGGGATCCTCATGCAAACCCTCCATCTCGGGTGGAACGGACGCGCACCCGCACGGCGAGCCCGTCGGGTGCGGCGTGTCGCGGGGGCGGTCCGTGTCCCACCCGGGCGCGCCCCCGGGTCCCGGGGGCCTCACCCTGACGGGACGGAGGGCCGCTCCCGCCACTCCCCGGGTGCGGGGACCGTCTGATGACGCCGCCGGGCCGAAACCGGCCGCGCGCGGCGGAGCCAACCTACCGGGGGGCGCCGAGCCGCCGCGAACGCACCTCGGCGTCCGCGCAGTTGGCGCCCCCACGGGCAGCGGTCGGGGCTCAGCCGGCGGCCGACGCCGCCCTCACCTTGCGGGGGCGGAACACCATGCGGGCGCCGCCCTTCGGGATGTTGACGACGGTGCGGCTGTGCGCGAGCTGCGGGGCGGCGTCGGCGCGTTCCACGTCACAGGTGGTCAGGAGCTCGGTCAGGGTGGCCTTCAGCTCCACGAAGGCGATCCGGTCACCCAGGCAGCGGGTGTGGCCGCCGCCGAACGGGATCCAGGTGTGCGAGGCCGGCTTGACGCCGAGGAAGCGCTCGGGCCGGAACTCGTCGGGCTCCGGGTAGTTGTGCTCGTCCCGGTTGAGCAGATAGGCGCTGGCCCACAGCCGGTCACCGGACTCGTAGCGCACGCCGCCTATCTCGATCGGCTTGACCACCTCGCGGGGCACGATCTGCTGGATCGGCGGGCCGAGCCGCAGCACCTCGTTCACCACGGCCGTCAGGTACTCGTCGCTGTCCCCCTCCTCGATCTCCGCGCGCAGCCGCTCGACGACGTGGGGGTGCCGGGTCAGGAACTCCAGCGCCCAGCAGATGGCCGATGCGGTGGTCTCCGTACCGGCGAGGAACTGGGTCATGATCTCGTCGCGCATCTCGATGCGGCTGGGCTTGGAGCCGTCCGCGTTGGTGATGCCCAGCATCACGCCCAGCAGGTCGTCGCCGCTCGCGCCGGACCGGGCACGCTCCTCGATGGCCGTGTCGAGCGTGCGGTAGACCCGTTCACGGCGGGTCAGGAACTCGTTGACGCCGTTGGGCCGGATCAGGCGCAGCAGCTTCACCCGCCAGGGCGGCATCCGGTGGAACATCTTCATCGACGCGGGCCGGGAGTTGAAGTCCAGCATCTTCATCACCTCCTCGAACATCTCGTCCTCGCAGGACGGGCGGTGCTCACCGAAGAGGACCTCAAGGATGACCTTGGTGGTGTAGCGGTGCGCGTGGGGGTGGACCGAGACGACCTGGTTGCGCGGCAAGGACGCGACCGTCTCCTTGGCCAGTTGGGTGACGGCCTGCTCCACGCGCTTCAGGGCGTCGCCACGGAAGCTGGGCATGACGCTGCGGCGGCGCGTGGTGTGTGCGTCCTCGTCCAGCCAGGCGAGGCCGTTCTGCCCGGTCCACTTCTCGATCGGGCCGTTGCTGGAGCCGGTGTGCAGCACGTCCCGGGGCGCGAAGAACATCTGTTTGACGTCCTCCGGCGCGGAGATCACATGGATGCGGATGCCGGGGATGATCGTCACGCGGAACCGGCTGCCGTACTTGGCGCGGCAGCTCTTGAGGAAGGGCTCGGGGCGAGCCCAGATGCTCAGCAGCTGCCGCATCCGCGGCATCTCCACCACGGGCAGCGCCGTGGAGGGCACGACCGTCTGCGGAGCGGGCGCGGAGTGGTCGATCGGGCACTTGCCGCCGGACGCGACCGCCGCGTCGTGAGTGTTGCCGGAGTGGTCCATAGTCCTTGCTTCCTTATCTCGTTGCCGCTTGGGTCACGTGCTCTGGCCTGCCGTCGCCGCTCGTCACTCGCCGATCCAGCCCTCGATGGCCTCCGCGGTGGCGGCGGCGGCCGTCTCGACCAGGGCGAAGTGGTCGGCGGCCACCTCGACGTACTCGTCGGCGGCCTCCCACCGGGGGCCGCCTGGCAGGCCCGCACCGCCGAGTGGTTCGGTCGCGCGGATCATCAGGGTCCGCGCGGAGACCGACTGCTGCCGGGTTCCGGTGAACAGACGCAGATAGGCGCCCGTGGACAGCCAACTGGCGTCGTCGACGGTGACGGGGTGCCGCTCCTGGGTGAGGATCTCCGCCAGCACCGCGGCGAACGCACGGCCCGCCCCGTCCCTGCCGTCCGCCCCGTTCGCGCCGTCCTCGGCCGCTGCGTCGACGTCGACGTCGAGCGCCAGTGTGTCGATCATGACGACCCCGGCCGGTGCGGCACCGGCGTCTTCGAGGTGTTCGGCCAGTGAACGGGCCACCGCCCCGCCCATGGAGTAACCGACCAGGACGAACGGTGCGTCGCCGACGGCCTCGCGGACGGCGTCGCCCAGGACGTCCAGGGCGACCTCCCGGGACGCCGGGGCCACCTCGCTCCCGAAGCCCGGCAGGGCGCAGACGTGCACGTCCCGCACCCCTTCGAAGCGTTGGGCCAGCCGCATGAACTGCTCCTGACCGGAGCCGACCACGTACACGTAGGACGGCACGCAGACGATCTTCACCCGGCCGGGTCCGGAGGCCAGTCGTGCGAGCAGCGCTTCGGCGCCGGGCAGTTCGGCGGCCGAGGAGAAGACCTCGCGGGCGCCCGCCTCGTCGACCAGTCGCCGCAGTGCCTGCGGCAGGGTGCCGGTCTGCACGGCCTGCCGCAGCCGCGGGGTGATCGTCTCCTCGACCGTCGGGGACGCCCCGCTGTCGGCTCCCGAGCCGACCCGCTTGAGCAGTTGGCGGGCGATCTCCGCCGGGGTCGGGTGCTCGAAGACGAACGAGACGGGCAGGCTCATGCCGGTGGCCTGGGCGAGCCGGTTGCGGAGTCCGACCGCGCTCATCGAGTCCATGCCGAGTTCCGCCAGTTTGCGCTCGGTGTCGATCCGGTCGTCGGCCTGGTGACCGAGCACGGCCGCCACCTGTGCGTTGACGAGCTCCAACACGACCTGCTCGCGTTCCGCGTCCAGGACGCCGGCCAGGCGCTGGGCCAGCGACCCACCGCTCGCCGCCCGCTTGGCCGGCAGGCGCACCAGGGCACGCAGCAGGGCCGGCAGGGTCCGCTCGCGGGCCTGTCCCCGCAGCACCGCCAGGTCCAGTCGCACCGGCGCCACCAGCGGGGCGTCCACCGCGAGGGCCTGGTCGAACAGTGCGAGTCCGTCCTCGATGGACAGGGCGACACTGCCGGGGGCCTCGACGCCGCCCGCCCAGGCACCCCAGGCGAGTTGGGTACCGGCGAGCCCGGCGGCGCGGCGTGCCCGCACCAGGGCCGCACCGGCGGCGTCGGCGGCCGGGTCCGTTGCCCCGCCGCCGGCGAGGGACGCGAACGAGGAGAACGTCACGAAGGCGCGGAGCCCGGCGTGCTCGGTCAGCGTGTGCAGTCGCCACAGCAGGTCCAGCGCGGTGGCACCGGGCCGGTCCCCCGTGTGGATGACCGCGCTGAGCGGCCGGTCCAGGGAGTCGAGCACCGTGGCGAGCCCGTCGGAGGCGGGAGCCTCGACGCGCGCCCGGGCACCGAGTGCGGCGAGTTCCGCCACCAACGCGTCCGCGGCGGCCCCGGGTGCGCCGAGCAGCAGCAGTTCCCGCACGCCGTGCTGGACGGCCAGGTGTTTGGCCAGCGAGGCGCCCGCGACCGTGCCGCCGCTGATCAGCACGGTGCCGTCGATGTCCGCCAGCGGCGAGCGATCCGCTGATCCGGCCGGCAGCAGGGCCAACCGGGGCACCAGGGCCCGCCCGGCACGCACGGCGAGCTGCGGTTCGTCGGCGCCGAGCACCGCGGCCCACTCCGGCTGGGCCTCCTCGCCGGTTGCGTCGACGTCCACGACGAGGAACCGGCCCGGGTGCGCGGCCTGCGCCTCCCGCAGCACGCCCCACACCGCGGCCTGCGCCGCATCGGGCACCTCCGTGTCCGTGACCGCGACCGCGCCGCAGGTCGCCACGACGAGCACGGCCCCGCCGGACGGCCCCTGTTCCAGCCAGCGCCGCACCAGGTCGGTCGTCTCGTCGGCCGCGCGCCGTACCGCCTCGGGAGAGTCCCCGACGGGGGTGTCGAGCCGGGTGAGCACGGCCTGCGGGGCCGGCGTGCCGTCGGCGACGGCCCGGCCGAGGTCCGCCAGGTCCGGGTACCGGTCCACCATCACCCCCAGGGCCCCGCCCAGCGCGGCCAACCGCACCGGAGTGGCCGCGCCCAGCGGAACCGGGGTCCAGTCCACGCGGTACAACGAGCTCTGGCCACGGCGGAGTTCTTCGAGGTGGCCCTCGTCGACCTCGTGGAAGGCGATGCGGTCCACCCCGAGGACGAGGGCACCGTCCTCGCCGAAGACGTTCAACCGCAGGGCGTCGCCCTCGGGCTTCACGTGCGCACGGCCCCGACTGGCACCGGTCGCCGCCAACCGCACCCCGGACCAGGTGACCGGAAGCTTCGGCGTCCCCTGCGCGGTGAAGGACAACTGCCCGGTGTGCAGGGCGGACTCGAACAGGGCCGGATGGATGCCGAAGTCCGCGGCACCGACGTCCTCGGGCAGCGCGAGTTCGGCGTACAGCTCGGTGCCGGAGCGCCAGGCCGCGCGTACCCCCTGGAGCGCCGGACCGCAGTCGAGGCCGAGGTCGACCAGTGTGGCGTACAGCCCGTCCACCGGTACCGCTTCGGCCCCGGCGGGCGGCCATGCGCCGGTCCAGCCCGTGGCGGGCGCGGTGTCCGGTGCCAACCAGCCGGTGCAGTGACGGGTCGACTCGGCGTGCTGGTCACCGTCCGGACGTGAGTGCACGGCAACCGACCGGCGGCCGTCCACTCCACGGGCGCCTACGATCGTCTGGATCTGGAGCGCCGCGCCGTCGGGCAGCAGCACCGGCGCCTCGAACATCATGTCGTCGAGCAGCGGCGTCCCGACGGTGCGCCCCGCGGCCAGTGCCAGTTCGACCAGGGTCGTGTGGGGTGCGACGGGGAGACCGAAGGCTGCGTGATCGCGCAGCCACGGCTGGGACTCGTGGGACAGCCGGCCGGTGAGCACCCATTCGTCCCGGTCGGCGAGTTGCATGCCGGCCGTCAACACCGGGTGCTCGACCCGGCCGAGACCGGAGTCCACCGGGTCGCCCGCGGTCGGGCGCGTGCTCGGCCAGTGGCGCTTGCGCTGGAAGGCGTAGGTCGGCAGCGGCACCCGTCGGGCACCGGAGTCGGCGAAGTGGGCCGCCCAGTCGACCTTCACCCCGGCGATGTGCGCCTCGGCGAGGGAGAGCAGGAACCGCTTCAGCCCGCCCTGCTGGCGCCGCAGCGAACCGACCACGGCGACCCGGGCGGCACCGCTGGCGGCGACGGTCTCCTCCATCGCGACGCCCAGCACCGGGTGCGGGGACATCTCCAGGAAGCAGCCGGCGCCGTCGTCCACGAGCGCGCGGATGGCCGGTTCGAAGCCGACCGGGTTGCGGAGGTTGGCATACCAGTAGTCGGCGTCCATGGTCGCGGTGTCGACGAACCCGCCGAGCGCCGTCGAGTACAGGGGAACGTGCCCGCTCCGCGGCTCGACCGGGGCGAACGCCTCCAGCATCTCGGCGCGGGCCACCTCCACGTGCGGTGAGTGCGAGGCGAAGGTGCTGGGAACCCGCTTGGCCCGGGCGCCCTCGCGTTCGCAGTGCTGGACCAGGGCGTCGACCGCTTCCACGTCACCGGCGACGATCACTGCTGACGGGCCGTTCACCGCCGCCACCGACACGCCGTCCCCGTAGGGGGCGATCAGTTGCTCGACCCGCTCCAGCGGCAGGGCGAGCGAGGCCAGCGAGCCCGTGCCCATGAGCCGGTCGCGGGCGATCCGGCTGCGCACCGCGATGATCCGCGCGGCATCCCGCAACGACAACCCACCCGCGACATACGCCGCAGCGATCTCCCCCTGCGAATGCCCCACCACCGCGGACGGTTCGACTCCGTACGAACGCCACACCGCCGCCAGGCCGACCATCACCGCGAACAGCGCGGGCTGCACCACATCCACCCGCTCCAACGACGGCGCACCCTCAACACCCCGCAACACATCCTCAAGCCGCCACTCCACAAACTCCGACAACGCCTCCCCACACACCCCCACCTCAGCAGCGAACACTGGAGACCCGTCCAACAACCCCACCGCCATACCCACCCACTGCGCACCCTGACCCGGGAACACGAACACCGGCTTGGCGGTGCCGACGGGGCGGCCTGCGGCGGTCTGCTCGGTCACGTCACCGACGGCGAAACCGGCGAGTTCGGCGACCAGTTCGTTGCGGTCACCGGCGACGAGCACCGCGTGGTGGTCCAGCGAGGCCCGTGTGGTCAGCTGCGAGTGCCCGAGGTCGAGCACCGACAGGTCCGGGTCCGCCAGCAGGTGCCGCCGCAGCCGTTCGGCCTGGGCGCGCAGGGCGTCCTCGCCGCGCGCGGAGAGCAGCACCGGCGTCACGGGGGCCGGCGTCACGTCCTCGACGGGCGCGGCCGACACCTCGGCGGGTGCCTCCTCGACGATGATGTGGGCGTTGGTGCCGCTCACCCCGAACGAGGACACGCCCGCGCGACGCGGACGGCCGGGGCTGGTCCACTCCCGGGCCTCCGTCAGCAGTTCGACCTCGCCGGACTGCCAGTCGATGTGCGGGGACGGCTCGTCGACGTGCAGGGTCTTCGGCAGGACCCCGTTCCGCATCGCCATCACCATCTTGATCACGCCGGCGACACCGGCGGCCCCGGAGGTGTGGCCGATGTTCGACTTGATCGACCCCAACCACAGCGGGTCGCCGCCGGCCCGCTCACGGCCGTACGTCGCCAGCAGGGCGTGCGCCTCGATCGGGTCGCCGAGGACGGTACCGGTGCCGTGGCCCTCGACCACGTCCACCTCGGAGGGGGACAGTCCCGCGTTGGCCAGCGCCTGTTGGATGACCCGCTCCTGGGCCGGACCGTTCGGCGCGGTCAGGCCGTTGCTCGCACCGTCCTGGTTGATCGCCGTGCTCCGGATCAGCCCCAGGATGCGCCGCCCGTTGCGCTGCGCGTCGGACAGTCGCTCCAGCGCCACCAGGCCCAGACCGTCGGAGAAGCCCGTTCCGTCGGCGGACGCCGCGTAGGCGCGGCAGCGGCCGTCCGGGGAGTTCGCTCCCTGCCGGCTGAACTCGGTCATCGTGATCGGTGTCGTCATGAACGTCACCCCGCCCGCCAACGCGAGTGAGCACTCGCCGTTGCGGAGCGCCTGCGCCGCCTGGTGCAACGCCACCCCGGAGGAGGAGCAGGCGGTCTCCATCGACACCGCGGGACCCTCCAGCCCGAGGGTGTAGGCGATGCGGCCGGAGGCGACGCTCGTCATGGTGCCGAGGACGCGGTAGCCCTCGTACTCACTGGGTACGAGGATGCCGTAGTCGGAGCCGGTGATGCCGAGGAAGACGCCGGTGTCGGTGCCGCGCAGGGACGTCGGGTCGATCGAGGCGTGTTCCAGGGTCTCCCAGGAGGTCTCCAGCAACAGTCGCTGCTGGGGGTCCATCGCCACGGCCTCGCGGGGGCTGATCCCGAAGAACTCGGCGTCGAAGTCGCCCATGCCAGTGAGGAAGCCCCCGCCGCGGGCGTACGTGGTGCCGATCTGCTCGCGGTCCGGGCTGTACAGCCGTTCCACGTCCCAGCCCCGGTCGGTGGGCATCGGGCCGATCACGTCCCGGCCCTCGACCACGAGGTCCCACAGGTCCTCCGCGGAGGTGACGCCCCCGGGGTAGCGGCAACCGATACCGATGATCGCCAACGGTTCGTCCACCGCGCCGACCCGCTTCTGCGCGGGCGGCGGTGCGGCAGTCGTCGTTCCGTCGACCTGCGAGAGCAGCAACCGGGTCACGGCCACCGGTGTCGGATGGTCGAACACCACGGTGGCGGGCAGCGGGACTCCGGTGCTCTGGGAGAGCCGGTTGCGCAGTTCGACCGCGCTGACGGAGTCGAAGCCGATCTCCTTGAAGGCGCGCTCGCTGTCCACCTCGTCGGCGGAGGTGTGGCCGAGCACCGAGGCGACCTGCGCCCGCACCAGTTCCAGCACCACCTGTTCCCGGTCGGCCTCCGGCACCTGGGCCAGGCGGCGCGCCAGGGTGCCGCCGGAGGCCGCGCGTCGGACGGGCACCCGCACGAGTCCGCGCAGCACCGCGGGCAGCAGTCCGGCCCGGGCCTGTTCCCGCAGGACGGCCGGGTCCAGTTCCACCGGGGCCAGCAGCACCTCATCCGCGGCGACACCGCGGTCGAACAGTTCAAGACCGAGTTCGGTGGGCAGCGGAAGGATTCCGGCCTGGGCGACGAGAGCGGCATCGGCCGTGCCGAGTTCGGGCGTGCCGGGCCCGTCGGCCCAGAAACCCCAGGCGAGCACGGTGCCGGGCTGACCAGCCGATCGGCGGACGCCCGCCAGAGCGGCCAGCGCGGCGTCCGCCGCGGAGGCGGCGGCCTGACCGGGGATGCCGACCAGACCCGCGAAGGAGGAGAACAGGACGAACGCGGAGAGGTCCGCGTCCGCCGTCAACTCGTGCAGGTGCCACGCCGTGTCGACCGTGGCGCGCAGCACCGTCCCCAACCGCTCGTCGGACAGGATCTCGATCAGCCCCGCGTCGGGCACCCCCGCGGCATGCACGACCGCGGTCAAGGGAAGTTCCAAGGACGCGACCAGAGCGGCGAGTTGCTTGCGGTCGGTGACGTCACAGGGCACGACCCGCACCTGCGCGTCCAGGGACGCCAGATCGGCGCAGACCCTGTCGACCTGCTCCGGGGCAGCGGCCAGCACCAGGTGACGGGCGCCGTGGTGGGTGACCAGGCGCTCGACGAACAGGGCGCCGAGACCGCCGGTGACCAGCACGGTTCCGTCCGGGTCGACGGGCTCCGGTCGGCTCGCCGGCCCGCCGGGGACCCTGGCCAATCGCGGAGCCAGCACCTTGCCGTCGCGCACGGCGAGCTGGGGCTCGTCGAGCGCGAGCAGCGCGCCCCACTCCCCGGCCCCGTCGGCCGCTCCGTCCGCGTCCACGACGAGGAAGCGGCCGGGGTGCTCGGACTGCGCGGCGCGCACCACGCCCCACACCGCGGCCTGCGCGGCACGGGGCACCTCGTCCCCGATCGTCACCGCGCCTTCGGTGAGGACGACGAGTACGGCCTCGTCCACTCCGTCGGCGGCGAGCCACTGCCGCAGCAGCGCCACGGTCCGTTCCGCGGCGTCGTGCACCGCCTCGGCCGTCTGCCCCTCAGGGGTGTCGATCACGGCGAGGACCGCCTGCGGGACGGGTGCGCCGTCGGCGACGGCGGTGAGCAGCGAGGCCAGTTCGGGGTGCCCGTCGGCCACTCCCGCGATCTCTCCCAGTGCGGCCGTCCGTACCGGTGCGGCCGTACCGACCGACACGGGGGCCCAGTCCAGACGGAACAACGGGTGCTGTCCGCGCCGTAGTTGGCCGAGCCTGGCCGGGTCGGCAGCCCGTACGACGATCCGGTCGACGTGGGCGACGGGCGCGTCCTCGGCGTCGAAGACGTCGAGGCGCAGTGCGTCGTCACCGACCGCGACGATGCGCACCCGCGCCTGGGAAACCTTCTCGCCCGCGACCCGCACGCCTGACCAGGACACCGCGGACGGGGCGCCGTCCGCCGCGGACCGGGGGGCCGCGTGGAGCGAGGACTCCAGCAGGGCCGGGTGGAGCGCGAACCCGCCGGCATCGGTTCCGTCGGGCAGCGCGAGGTCGGCGTACACCTCACCTTCCCGGGTCCAGGCCGACTGCACGCACTGGAGCAACTGACCGCAGTCCAGACCCTGTTCGGCCAGTGTGGTGTACAGCCCTTCCACCGACAGCGGCTCGGCTCCGGCGGGCGGCCACTGGCCGGTCCGGGTCGACAGCGGCGCCGCCTCGGGGGCGATCCGACCCCGGGCGTGGCGGACGGTCCCGGTGGACTGTTCCTCGCCGGTGTCCGGCCGTGAGTACACCGCCACCTCACGGCGGCCGGCGGCGTCGGCCGGGCCGACCGTGACCTGCACGCGTACGGCATCGTCGGTGAGGACCACCGGCGCGTCGAGGTCCAACTCCTCCAGCAGTTCGCAGCCGACGTGCCGGGCCGCGGACAGGACCAACTCCGCCAGCGCGGCACCCGGGAGGGTGACCGTGCCGAACAGGGCGTGGTCACGGGTCCACGGCTGTCCCTGGTGGGAAACACGGCCGGTGAAGACCCACTCGTCGCGGTCACCGACCTGCACGGCCGCCGCCAACACGGGGTGCTCGACGCGGCCGAGGCCGGCCGCGGAGGCATCGGCGAAACCGGTGGAGTCCAACCAGTAGCGCTTGTGCTGGAAGGCGTAGGTCGGCAGGGCGACCCGCCGGGCACCGGAGTCGGCGAAGTGGGCGGCCCAGTCGACCTTCACCCCGGCGGCATGTGCCTGGCCGAGCGAGAGGAGGAAGCGTTCCAGGCCGCCCTCGTCACGGCGCAGGGAGCCCACCACAGCGGCCCGGTTGACCTGGCCGTGGTCGGCAACGGTCTGCTCCACCGCCATGGTGAGCACGGGGTGGGGGGACATCTCCAGGAAACAACCCGTGCCCTTGTCGACGAGCGCACGGATCGCCGGCTCGAAACCGACCGGGTTCCGCAGATTCCGATACCAGTACCCGGCATCCATCGACATGGTGTCCAAGAACTCACCCGACACCGTCGAATAGAACGGAACCCGCCCCCTCAACGGCACCACCGGCGCAAGCGCCTCCCGCAACTCCCCCTCAAGCACCTCCACCTGCACCGAATGCGACGCGTAATCCACCTTCACCCGCCGAGCCCGAACATCCTCCCGTTCACACGTCGCCAGCAGCTCGTCCAGGGCATCCGGCTCCCCCGCGACCACCACCGACGAAGGGCCGTTCACCGTCGCCACCGACACCCGACCCGCATACGGAGCAATCAACTCCCCAGCCCGCTCCGCCCCCACCGCAACCGACATCATCCCGCCGAGCCCAGCCAACCGATCACGCACCAACTGACTGCGCACCGCCACGATCCGCGCAGCATCCCGCAACGACAACCCACCCGCCACATACGCCGCAGCAATCTCCCCCTGCGAATGCCCCACCACCGCGAACGGCTCCACACCGTACGAACGCCACACCGCCGCCAGGCCGACCATCACCGCGAACAAGGCGGGCTGCACCACATCCACGCGCTCCAACGACGGCGCACCCTCAACGCCCCGCAAGACGTCCTCAAGCCGCCACTCCACGAACTCCGACAACGCCTCCCCACACGCCCCCACCTCAGCAGCGAACACCGAAGACGCATCCAACAACCCCACCGCCATACCCACCCACTGCGCACCCTGACCCGGGAACACGAACACCGGCTTGGCTCCGGGTGCGGCGCGGCCCTCGACGACGAGGGGCGACGGCTCGCCGACGGACAACGCGGTCAGGGCGGAGAGCAGTTGGTCTCGATCGGCGGCGGCCACGACACCACGGTGCTCCAGGTGGGCCCGGGTGGTCGCCGCCGAGAGACCGAGGTCCGCCAGGGACAGTTCGGGCCGGGCGAGTGCGTGCGCGCGGATGCGCTCGGCCTGGGCGCGCATCGCGGTCGCGGTCCGGCCGGACACCGTCACGGGCACGACCCGCACCGGGCGCGGCTGCGCGGGGTCGTCGGCGACGGGCTCCTCGGCGGGGGCCTCTTCCAGAATGATGTGCGCGTTGGTGCCGCTCACCCCGAACGACGACACCGCGGCGCGGCGAGGCCTGTCCCCCACCGGCCAGGGCCGCGCCTCGGTCAACAACTCCACGCCGCCGGCCTCCCAGTCGATGTGCGGGGAGGGTTCGTCGACGTGGAGGGTCTGCGGCAGCACCTCGTGCCGCATCGCCATCACCATCTTGATCACCCCGGCCACGCCCGCGGCCAGCGAGGTGTGACCGATGTTCGACTTGATCGACCCCAACCACACCGGGTCACCGGCACGCTCGCGGCCGTACGTCGCCAGCAGGGCCTGGGCTTCGATCGGGTCGCCGAGGACCGTGCCGGTGCCGTGGCCCTCTACCGCGTCCACATCGGACGGGGACAGGCCCGCACTGCTCAACGCCTGGCGGATGACCCGCTCCTGCGAGGGGCCGTTCGGTGCGGTCAGGCCGTTGCTCGCACCGTCCTGGTTGATCGCCGTGCCGCGGATCAGCCCGAGGATGCGCCGCCCGTTGCGCTTCGCGTCGGACAGCCGCTCCAGCACCACCAGACCCAGACCGTCGGAGAAGCCCGTTCCGTCGGCGGACGCCGCGTACGCACGGCACCGTCCGTCCGGCGACACCGCCTGCTGACGGCTGAACTCGGACAGCAGGAACGGGCCGGACATGACGGTCACACCGCCGACGAGGGCCATGGAGCACTCCCCGGCGCGCAGGGCCTGGGCGGCCATGTGCAGGGCGACCGCGGAGGAGGAACAGGCCGTGTCGACGGAGACCGCGGGCCCTTCCAAGCCGAACACGTAGGAGATCCGGCCGGAGGAGACGCTGGCCGCGCCACCGGTCAGCTGGAAGCCCTCGATGTGCGGCAGGCTGCCCGCGGGCACCGAGCAGTAGTCGCTGGTGCCCACGCCGCAGAAGACACCCGTGTCGCTGCCGCGCAGCGAGGTCGGGTCGATTCCCGCGTGCTCGAACGCCTCCCACGAGGCTTCCAGCAGCAGACGCTGCTGCGGGTCCATCGCCAGGGCCTCGCGCGGACTGATCCCGAAGAACTCCGCGTCGAACTCGGCTATCCGGTCGAGGAAACCACCACCGCTGGTGGACAGGGCGCCGGGCCGGCTCAGACTCGGGTCGTAGAGCCGTTCCAGGTCCCAATCACGGTCGGCCGGCAGCGCGGTGATCGCGTCACGCCCCGACGCCACCAGCTCCCACAACTCGTCGGGGGAGGTGACGCCCCCAGGGTAGCGGCAGCTCATGCCGACGATGGCCAGCGGCTCACCGGCCTGGGCAAGGAGCCGCTTGTTCAGCTGACGGAGCCGGTCGGTCTCCTTGAGGGACTTCCGGAGCGCCTCGACGAGCTGGTTCTGGTCGGTGGCCATGTCTATTCCTTCTTCTCCAAGCTCGTTGCGGCGACGACTTCCTCAGCCGAGGTCATGCGAGGTCCTCTTGGGCCATCCGGATCAGGGCTTCCGCGTCCATGTCGTCGAACGAAGCGGTGTCCCCGTCCTCGACGGGTGCCTCCGCCAGATCGCTGTCGGCCAGTTCGCGCAGGGGGCCGAGGAGGCCAGCCTTGCGCAGCCGGTCGATGGGGATCGACGCGAGCAGGGCACGGATCTCGTCCTCCTCCGACCGGGGCTTGCCGGCGGCGTCGGGAGCGATCTCCGCCAGCAGGTGCCGGGCCACGGCCGCCGGGGACGGGTGGTCGAACACGACGGTGGCGGGCAGGCGCACACCGGTGGCCCGCGTGAGCCGGTTCCGCAGTTCGACAGCGCTCAGCGAGTCGAAACCGAGGTCCTTGAACGCCCGCTCGGGGTCCACGGACACCGCCGAGGAGTGTCCGAGGACGGACGCCACCTGGGACTGGACCAGTTCGAGCACGATCCGTTCCCGGTCCGCTTCCGACTCACCGGCCAGCCGCTGGAGCAGGACGGCCGCGTTCGCCTCGCCCGCACGGGCGGGCATCTTGACCAGTCCGCGCAGCAACGGCGGAAGCATCCCCGCCCTGGCCTGCGCACGCAGTGCCGCGGTCTCCAGCAGGACCGGAGCCACCACGGCCGCGTCCAGGTCCAGCGACCGGTCGAACAGGGCGGGCCCGGTCTCGGGGGTGAGCGCGGTCATGCCCATGCGCTCCAGCCGGGCGAGGTCCGCCTCGTCCAGTTGTGCCGCCATGCCCGCGGTGTCCGACCACAACCCCCACGCGAGGGAGGTGGCGGGCAGTCCCGCGGCGCGGCGGGTCGCAGCGAGCGCGTCCAACGCCGCGTTCGCCGCGGCGTAGTTGCCCTGACCCGGGCTCCCCGTCAGCGCCGCCACCGACGAGAACACGATGAACGCGGACAGGTCCGCGTCGGCAGTCAGTTCGTGGAGGTGCCAGGCCGCATCGACCTTCGGACGCATCACACGGTCGATCTGGTCGCTGGTCAATGACTCCACGACACCGTCGTCCAACACACCCGCCGTATGCACGACCCCGGTCAACGGGCGCTCCACCGCAGCAAGTACCGCGGCCAGCTGCTCACGGTCGGACACATCACAGGCCACCACCCGAGCCGCACAACCCAAGGCATCAAGTTCCGCGACCAGCTCCGCAGCACCCTCAGCCGCAGGACCACTACGGCTCAACAGCAGAAGGTCACGCACACCATGCGAGGCGGCCAGGTGACGGGCGAACACCGCACCCAAACCACCCGTACCACCCGTGACCACCACCGTCCCCTCCGGGCCGAGCGGCGACGGAACGGTCAGCACCACCTTGCCGACGTTGAGGCCCTCCCTCAGGTAGCGCAACGCCTCACGACCCTGGCGAACGTCCCAGGTCCGGATCGGTGCGAACCTCAGTACGCCCTTCTGGAACAGGGCCACGACCTCGGACAGCAGCTCGCCCAGCCGCTGGGGACCCGCTTCCCACAGATCGAACGCGCGGTACGCCACGCCCGCGGGCCGCGCCGCGATCGCCTCGGCGTCCCGGACGTCGGCCTTGCCCATCTCCACGAACCGGCCACCACGCGGCAGCAGGTCCAACGAGGCATCAACGAACTCGCCCGCCAGGGAGTTCAGCACCACGTCCACCCCGGCGCCCTGCGTGACCTCCAGGAAGGCGTCCCGGAACCCCGGCTCCCGCGAGGAGGCGATGTGGTCGGCGGGGACGCCCGAGGCCCGCACCACGTCCCACTTGGACGGGCTGGCCGTAGCGAACACCTCCGCGCCGAGGTGCTGCGCGATCTGCACCGCGGCCGTCCCCACGCCACCGGCAGCGGCCTGCACGAGGACCCGTTCCCCCGCGCTCAGCCCGGCGAGGTCCACGAGGCCGTAGTAGGCAGTCGCGTACGCCACCGGAACCGAGGCCGCCTGGGCGTACGTCCAGCCTTCCGGCATCCGGGCGACCAGGGTCCGGTGCGCCACGGCCACCGGGCCGAAGGACTCCATCACGATTCCGAAGACCCGGTCGCCCGGCGCGACATCGGTGACGGCCGAGCCGACCTCCAGCACGACACCGGACGCCTCCGCGCCCAAGGGCACGTCATCGGGGTAGAGGCCGAGCGCGATCAGAACGTCGCGGAAGTTCACCCCCGCAGCACGAACCGTGATGCGGACCTCGTCGGCAGCGAGCGGCCGACGGGCATCGGAGGACACGATCTCGACGTCCTCAAGCGAACCCTTGCGCGTGGCCGACAGGTGCCACGCGTCGTCGGCGGGTGCGGCGGCCGCCCTCAGCCGCGGCGCGAACACCTGCTCCCCGCGCACGGCGATCTGCGGTTCGTCGCCGTCGAGCAGCGCACCCCAGTCCGGCTCCTCGCCGTCCAGGTCGACAAGGAGGAACCGGCCCGGATGCTCGGACTGCGCACTCCGCAACAGACCCCAGACCGCGGCCTGGGCGACGTCAGGGACCTCGTCCCCCACGGCCACCGCTCCTCGGGTCACCACGACCAGCCGGGCGTCACCACCCAGCCGCTCACTGGTCAGCCAGCGCTGCACCAGGTCCAGGGCCCCGGCGGTCGCCGCCCTGGCCGCCCCGGCCGGGTCGCCGTTCGGGACCTCGACACCGGCCAGGACCAGATGCGGCACCGGGCCACCGTCAGCAAGGCTCCGTTCCCATGCGTCCAGGTCCGGGAACCGCTCGCCCGTGACGGCGGCTCCCCCCAGCACCGCAGCTCGGACGGGCTCACCCACGCCCACGGCGATCGGGTCCCAGCCCAGCTCGTACACCGACTGTCGCCCACGGCGTCGCAACCGCTCCAACTGGGCCGGGTCGACCGGACGCAGATCCAGCCGCTCCAGGCTCAGCACCGGTTCGCCGTGTTCGCTCACGACGTCGAGACGGAAGGCCGTGTCGTCGACCTGGCGCATGCGGATGCGGACCCGGGACAGCCCCTGCCGCCCGATGCGGACCCCGGACCACGAGAAGGGGAGGACAGCCGTGTCCCTCGGTCCGCCCCGCGGCAAGCCCGAGTGCAGGGAGGCGTCGAAGAGTGCCGGATGCACGCCGAAACCGTCTCCGCTGTGGTCGTCGGGGAGGACAACCTCGGCGTACGAGTCGCCGTCGACCTTCCACGCCGTACGCACGCCCTGGAAGGCGGGTCCGTAGTCGAAGCCCAGCCCGGCCATGCCCGCGTACAGCTCGTCCGCCGTCATGACCTCACCTCCGGCGGGGGGCCAGACGACCGGGGTCCAGGACTCCACGGGCGTCGTGTCTTCCGCGGCCAGCCATCCACGTGCGTGGCAGGTCATCTCCTTGCCCTGATCACCGTCCCCGCTGACCTCGGTGTCATCGCCGGTGCCGGGTTCGGGGCGGGCGAAGACCGCAACCTCACGTCGGCCGTCCTCGACAGCACCCACCGTCACCCGCAGCTGGACCGCCTCGCCGTCCTCCAACAGGAGAGGCGCTTCCATCACGAGTTCGTCCAGCACCGGGGCACCAACGCGACGGCCGGCGACCGTCACCAGTTCCACCCACGCAGTGCCGGGCACGATGACCAAGCCCAACACCACGTGATCCCGCACCCACGGCTGCGACTCAGCAGAGAACCGCCCCGTAAACACCCACTCGTCACGATCACCCACCTGCACCGCCGCCGCCAACACCGGATGCTCCACCCGATCCAGGCCGGCCGCCGACACATCACCCGCACCCACCGACGGCATCAACCAGTAGTTCTCCCGTTGGAAGGCATAGGTGGGGAGGTCGATGCGTTGGGCGTCGGTGTCGGCGTAGAAGGTGTCCCAGTCCACTGCGATGCCGGCTGCGTAGGCGTGGCCGAGGAATCCGGCGAACGCTTCCGTCTCGTTCTGCTTCCTCCGTAGGGCCGGGAGGAACACGGCGTCGGTGTGCTCGGTCTCGGTGTCGAGGCACTGGCGAGCCATCGCGGTCAGGACCGCGTCCGGTCCCAGCTCCAGGAAGCGGCGCACGTCCTGGTCCCACAGGGTGCGGACCCCGTCAGCGAAACGCACAGCCCCGCGTACGTGGCGGACCCAGTACTCGGCGTCGAACGCCTCAACTACCTTGCCCGTGACGTTCGAGACCACCGGGGTCTGCGGCGCCGCGTACTCCAGGCGCTCCGCAACCGCTCGGAACTCCTCCAGCATCGGTTCCATCCGCGGGGAATGAAACGCGTGGGACACCCGAAGCCGGGTCGTCTTCCTGCCCTCCCACTGCTTGAGCCACTCCTCCGCCGCATCCTCGTCACCGGACACGACCACCGAAGTCGGACCGTTCACCGCCGCCACTTCGAGACGGCCCTCGAACCCCGCCAACGACTCCGCCACTTCGGGCTCGCTCGCCTGGACCGCGACCATCACCCCGCCCGCAGGCAACCCACCCATCAAACGGCCGCGCGCCACCACCAGCTCTGAGGCGTCCGCCAACGAGAGCACCCCCGCCACATGCGCGGCAGCGATCTCCCCGACCGAATGGCCGATCAAGAAGTCCGCGCGCAGTCCAAGCGACTCCGCCAGGCGATACAGCGCGACCTCGACCGCGAACAACACCACCTGCGTGAACTCCGTCGAATCCAACACCCCACCATCGGAGGCCAGGAGTTCCCGGACCGGGCGGCCCAACCGCGGGTCGAGTTCCGCACACACTTCACGCAATGCGTGGTCGAAGGCAGGGAACTCCGCCGCCAAACCAAGCCCCATACTCACACGCTGAGAACCCTGCCCCGTAAACAAGAACGCCGACTTCCCGGCTACGGCGCTTTCCGCTTCGCCCGTGGATATGTCGGCCAGGCGCGCCAGCAACTCATCACGGCCACCGGCAACCACCACCACCGCACGCCGCTCCAGCAGTGCGCGCGAACCCACCAACGAATGCGCGGCATCCAAAGCAGATACCTCGGGCCGCTCAATCACGAACGAACGCAACCGGTCCGCTTGGGCACGCAACGCAGCATCGGAACGACCCGACACCACCACCGGAACCGCCGACAAGCCCGCACCGCCCGACGACGTGCCCTCCGACGCAGCCGCATCCTCAACCGGCGCTTCTTCAACGATGATGTGCGCGTTCGTCCCACTCACGCCGAACGACGACACACCCGCACGACGCGGACGATCCCCCACCGGCCACGCACGCGCCTCCGTCAACAGCCGAACGTCACCCGACGCCCAATCCACGTGCGGCGACGGCTCGTCCACGTGCAACGTCGACGGCAACACCTCATGGCGCATGGCCATCACCATCTTGATCACACCCGCCACACCAGCCGCAGCAGACGTATGACCAATGTTCGACTTGATCGACCCCAACCACAACGGATCACCAGAACGCTCGCGACCGTACGTCGCCAACAGCGCCTGCGCCTCGATCGGGTCACCCAACTTCGTCCCCGTACCGTGGCCCTCAACCGCGTCCACATCGGAGAGGCGCAGCCCCCCGGCGTTCTCCAGGGCACGCCGGATGACCCGTTCCTGCGAGGGGCCGTTCGGTGCGGTCAGGCCGTTGCTCGCACCGTCCTGGTTGATCGCCGTGCCGCGGATCAGCCCGAGGATGCGCCGCCCGTTGCGCTTCGCGTCGGACAGCCGCTCCAGCACCACCAGACCCAGACCGTCGGCGAACCCAGTTCCGTCGGCGGACGCCGCGTACGCACGGCACCGCCCGTCCGTCGAAAGACCCCGCTGCCGGCTGAACTCGCGCAGCATGAACGGACCGGGCATGAGGGCGACGCCACCAGCGAGGGCAAGCGAGCACTCACCCGACCGAAGCGCCTGGGCAGCCAAGTGCAGGGCGACAGCCGAGGAGGAACATGCAGTGTCCACCGACGCTGCCGGGCCCTCGAGCCCGAACAGGTACGAGATGCGGCCGGACGAAACGCTCGCCGAGCCGCCGGTGAGTTGGAACCCCTCCACCTGAGGCAGGCTGCCTTCAGGGGCCACGCTGTAGTCAGTGACACCGAGCCCGCAGTAGACGCCCGTGTCGCTGCCGCGCAGCGAGGTCGGGTCGATGCTCGCGTGCTCGAACGCCTCCCACGAGGCTTCCAGCAGCAGACGCTGCTGCGGGTCCATGGCCAAGGCCTCACGCGGACTGATCCCGAAGAACTCCGCGTCGAACTCCCCTATGCCCGCCAGGAATCCGCCGCCCCGGGCGTAGACCTTGCCGGTCTGGTCGGGGTCGGGGTCGTAGAGCCGCTCCAGGTCCCAGCCGCGGTCGGTGGGAAGTCCACTGATGGCGTCCCGTCCCGATGCCACCAGCTCCCACAGACCCTCGGGCGACGTCACCCCGCCCGGGTACCGGCAGCTCATCCCGATGATCGCCAAAGGCTCGGTCGCGCGGGCCTCGACCTCTTCGAGCTGCGCCCTCGTCTCGTTGAGTTCGACCGCGACCTTCTTCAGGTAGCGGACGAGCTTCTCCTGCTGATCGATGTTCTCCGTCATCCCTGTGCCCCTACTCACGCTTCGCCCAAATCCACATCGATCATCTGGAAGATCTCTTCTGCGGTCGTGGCCGCTTCGATCCGCTCTCTGGCGCTCTGCTTCTTGTCGTTCTGAGCAGCGTCGCCCGCTCCGGCGCTGATGCTCGACAGCAAGGTGCGCAGCCGCTTCGCCACCCGCTGTTGCTCGTCCGCGGAACTCGCCACGAGCATGTCCTCCAGCTTCCTGACCTCTTGGTCGATGAGGGGCTCGGCCGGCTCGCCACCCCCGATCTCCGACAGCAACAGCTCGGCGACCGCCGCCGGTGTCGGGTGGTCGAAGACGAGGGTGGCGGGCAGGCGCACGCCGGTGGCCTGGGTGAGCCGGTTGCGCAGTTCGACCGCGCTCAGCGAGTCGAAGCCGAGGTCCTTGAACGCCCGCTCCGGTTCGATGGACGAAGCCGAGGAGTGAGCGAGCACCGCCGCCACCTGGGTCTGTACGAGTTCGAGCACGATCTGCTCGCGCTCTGCCTCCGGCACACCGGCAAGCCTCTGGACCAGACCGCCAGCGCTGGTGTCCACCACCTGGGCAGGGACCTTGACCAGCCCGCGCAACAGCGGCGGGAGCATCCCGGCCTTGGCCTGCGCTCGCAGCGCCGCCGTCTCCAGCAGGACCGGAGCCACCACGGCGGCGTCCACTTCGAGAGCCTCGTCGAACAGCGCCGGACCGGTTTCGGCGGTGAGCGCACTCATGCCCATCCGTTCCAGACGGGCGAGCTCGGCCTCGCCCAACCGCGCGCCCATGCCCGCGGTGTCCGACCACAGGCCCCACGCGAGGGAGGTGGCGGGCAGTCCCGCAGCGCGGCGGGTCGCAGCGAGCGCGTCCAACGCCGCGTTCGCCGCGGCGTAGTTGCCCTGACCCGGGCTCCCCATCAACGCCGCCACCGACGAGAACACGATGAACGCGGACAGGTCCGCGTCGGCCGTCAGTTCGTGGAGGTGCCAGGCCGCATCGACCTTCGGACGCATCACACGGTCGATCTGCTCGCTGGTCAATGACTCCACGACACCGTCGTCCAACACACCCGCCGTATGCACGACCCCCGTCAACGGGCGCTCCGCCGCAGCAAGTACCGCGGCTAGCTGCTCGCGGTCGGACACGTCGCAGGCCACGACCCGAGCCGCACAACCCAAGGCATCAAGTTCCGCGACCAGCTCCGCAGCACCCTCAGCCGCAGGACCACGCCGGCTCAGCAGCAGAAGGTCACGCACCTCGTGCGAGGCGGCGAGGTGACGGGCGAAGATCGCACCCAAGCCACCCGTACCACCGGTGACCACGACCGTCCCCTCCGGATCGAAGGACCGAACGACCGCGTCCGACGCTCCAGCAGTCGAACGGATCAAGCGCGGCGCCAACAACCGACCGCCACGCACCGCGAGCTGCGGCTCGTCCGAACTCAGCAGCGCACCCCAGTCCGGCTCCTGGTCACCCTCCACATCCACCAGAACGAACCGACCCGGATGCTCCGACTGCGCACTCCGCAACAAACCCCACACCGCAGCCTGCGCCACATCCGCAACCTCACCCTGAACCGATACCGCACCCCGAGTCACCACCACCAACCGCGACCCACCCAACACCTCACACGCCAACCACTCCCGCACCACCGACAA